>CAZHGG010000719.1:0-3840 GCA_964531755.1 uncultured Polyangiaceae bacterium | reverse complement strand
TGTGGGGCGGATGGGCGTGGCGCGGCCGAAGGGGCTGCGGGGCGCCGACGGGGGGATCACCTGCCTCGAGGTCCCCACCGGGAAGACCGGCGGTAGCCTCCCCGCCGGCGCCGCCGCCGGCCTCGCGTCGTTCGCCCTCAGCCCCACCGAGGACCTGCTCGTGTCGCTCCGCAGCGATGGCCAGCTGATCGGCACGGAGCTCGCGACGGGGCGCGCGCGCTTCTCCGTGAAGGCCACGACCGCGGTCACCGGCCGCGAGGCCGTCGCGTTCTCCCCCGACGGCGCGTGGGTCGCCGTCACGGGCACGCACCGCGAGGGGAGCGGCTGGAACCCCTCGATCCCCGTGGTGGAGCTCCGCGGGACCCAGGACGGCAAGCTCGTCGTCAGCCTCTCGCCCACCTGGGCGCCGCTCACGAGCGCGCTCGTGTTCTCGCCCGACAAGAGGCTCCTGTTCGCGGGAACGCAGGAGGGGCGGCTGCTCACGTGGGACACGGCGTCGGGCGTGCTCGCGAACGAGCACGTCGCGCACGAGCGCGCGATCGAGGCCCTCTCGTTCGCCTCGGGCGGCGCCGGTGGCGGGTGGCTCGTGAGCGCGTCCGGCGACGGCTCGGTGCGCCTCGGGGAGGCGCGCACGATGGAAGAGCCGGCGACCGGCGGCGCCCTCGGGGTCCTCGAAGAGGCGGTCGCGCCCCGAGCCTCGACCAAGCTCGTCGCGACGCTCATGGTCGACGCGCGTGGCGACGCGGTCGCGGCGACGGGCGACGGCTACTACAAGGCAGACCGCGGGAGCCTCCGGGTGCTTCGGCTCGGCGCAGGCCTGGATCGCTACGAGTTCCAGCAGTTCGACGCGCTGCTCCACAGGCCGGATCTCGTCGTTGATCGCCTCGGCGTGGGCGATCGCGAGCAGCTCGCGCTGTTCCGCGCGGCGCACGCCAAGCGCGAAGAGCTGCTCCGCGGGAAGGTCCCTCGGAAGCTCCCCGACCCGCCCAAGGTGACGTTCGAGCGCCCGCTGCCGCTCCTCACCCGCGCGCGCCGCCTCGGGCTCCAGCTCCGCGTGGAGGCGGGCCAGAGCGAGCCGCGCGAGCTCCGCGCCCTGCACGTGAGCGTCGACTCGGTGCCGGTCGGCCCCGTCGGCGGCGTGCCGCTCTCTGGTCCGACGTTTTCCGGTGAGATCCCGATCGTGCTCGGCGCCGGCGCGAACCGCGTCGAGGTCTACGCGACCGACTCCCGCGGCGCCGCTAGCACGATCGCGTCGCACGTCGTCGAATACACGGGCCCGACCGAGCCGCCCTCGCTCCACGTCGTCGTCGTGGGCGTCTCGAAGTACGCGAACCCGCGCTTCAACCTCGACTACGCGGCCAAAGACGCGCGCGACGTCGGCGCGCTGCTCGGCGCGAGCAAGCGCTTCGCCAAGGTGAACGTGCTCGAGATCCTGGACGAGCGCGCCACCCGGAGCGGGATCCTCTCGGCGCGGGCGTTCCTCGAGAAGGCCCAGGTGGACGACACGGTCGTGGTCTTCCTGGCCGGGCACGGCGTACTAGACAAGAACCTTGACTATTGGTTCGCGACGACGGACATCGATCCGAAGGACCCGGGCAAGAGCGCCCTCGGGTACGAGCAGCTCGGCGCGCTCGTCACAGGCCTCACCGCGCGCCGGCGCCTCGTGCTCCTCGACACCTGCCACGCCGGCGAGGCGGACAAGACCGACGCGGTCTCGTGGACCCCGCCCGCGCTCGCGCAGCCGGCGACCCCGCGCGTGAAGCAGTTCCGCGGGCTCGAGCTCGTGCGGGCCGTGCCGAAGGGGCAGAGCTTCGGGCTCATGCAGCAGCTCTTCACGGATCTGCGCGCTGGCAGCGGCGCCATCGTGCTCGGCTCGGCCGGCGGGGCCGAGCTCGCCCTCGAGAGCTCGGCCTACAAGAACGGCGTCTTCACCTTCGCGCTCCTCGAGGCCCTCAGGGAGGGCCGCGCGGACGCGAACCGCAGCGGAGACGTCTCCGTGACGGAGCTCACGCGGTACGTGAGCGGCCGCGTCGAGGCCCTCACCGGCGGCGCCCAGCGCCCCGCCACGCGCGGCGAGAACCTCGACCTCGACTTCCCCATCTACTGAGCCGCGCGGTCGGCGTGGGGCCGCCAGGGGCGCGAGCCTCGTGCGGGGAGGGGGCGGCGCGACTAGAGTGCGGGGCGTGTGGATCTTCGCGTACGGATCGCTCCTCTTCCGCCCCGGGTTCGACTACGCCGAGCGACGGCGCGCGTTCGTCGACGGCTACGAGCGGCGGCTCTGGCAGGGCTCGCCCGACCACCGCGGCGTGCCCGAGGCGCCCGGGCTGCTCCCGCGCGACACGGCCGTGTGCGGAGGCGCGGCCTACAGGGTTTCTCCGTCGGGCGCGGACGCGATCTTGCGCGCGCTCGACGAGCGCGAGCAGGCGGGCTTCGCTCGCGTGACCCTGCCGCTGCTCGAGGCGCCCGGAGGCCGCGCGTTCGCCCAAGGGGTGACGTGGATCGCGGGCCCCGAGAACCCCCACTACCTCGGCGAGCTCCCCGAGCCCGCGATCGCCGCCCAGGTGCGCGCGCGCCGTGGCCCGAGCGGAGAGAACGCCGACTACGTGCGCCTCGTCGCCGAGGCCCTGCGCGCCCTCGGAATCGAGGACGCGCACCTCGAGGCGATCGTCGCGGGCCTGGGCTGAGGGGCGGCGTCCGTGCTGAGGCGAGCCCGCGGCAGACCGCGAAGAGAACGCGCGCGCCGTCGGACCTCCTTCGGACGGGCGACCCCGGCCTTGGCGCCGCTCCGCCGCCCGCGTATCGTCCCGGGAGGAGGGCAATCGTGACGTTGGCTCCGGGCACCGTCGTCGGGGGAGACTTCCGTGTCGAGTCGTTGCTCGCGCGTGGCGGCATGGGGGCCGTGTACGTGGCGCTCCAGCTCTCGACGCACAAGCGTCGGGCCCTGAAGCTCATGCTGGATCTCTCGCTCGACGATCCCGATCTTCGCCGCCGCTTCGAGCAAGAGGCGAAGGTCGCGGCGCTGGTGGAGAGCGAGCACGTCGTGGGCGTGGTCGGCGCAGGCGTCGATCCGGCGCTGGGCTTCCCGTGGCTCGCGATGGAGCTGCTCGAGGGAGAGAGCCTCGAGGCCCTCGCCGAGCGCCGCGGACCGCTCCCTCCGTCCGAGGTCGCCCCCCTCCTCGAGCAGCTCTGCCACGCGCTCGGCGCCGCGCACGCGATCCCGATCGTGCACCGCGACCTGAAGCCGGAGAACGTCTTCCTCGCCCGCCCGAAGCTCTCGGACGGTCGGACGGTGGTCAAGGTGCTTGACTTCGGCATCGCCAAGATCGTGGGCGAGGGGACGGGCGCGACGCGCGCCATGGGCACCCCGCTGTGGATGGCGCCGGAGCAGACGCAGGTCGGCGCGGCCGTGTCGCCAGCGACCGACGTGTGGGCCCTCGGCCTCGTCGCGTTCCGCTTGCTCACGGGGCGGCTCTACTGGCGGAGCGCGAACGAGCCGAGCCCCCAAGCGGCAGCCCTCCTGCGGGAGATAGCGCTCGATCCGCTCGTCAGCGCGTCGTCGCGCGCGGAGTCGCTCGGGGCCGCGCCGCCGCCCGTCGGTTTCGACGCGTGGTTCGCGCGCGCGATCTGTCGCGATCCCGCCGGTCGCTTCGCGAACGCCACGGACGCCTGGGCGTCCCTCGCGCCGGCGCTCGGCGTCCCGCCTCCGCCTGCCAGCGAGGCCCGCCCGAGCGCGCTGGCCACGACGCTGGGCGAACGAACCCTCGCCGGCGCCTCGAGCCCCTCGCGCGAGGCGCCGCCAGCGGCGCTTGGGCCGGGGTCGAGCGTGCCGCTCGAGGCGGT
>CAZHGG010000718.1:0-3843 GCA_964531755.1 uncultured Polyangiaceae bacterium | reverse complement strand
CGCCGTGCGCGGCACGCTCACCCTCCCCGCGCCGCTCCCCGCGGGCCGCACGCTGGTGCTCAGCGTGGGACAGGCGAGCGGCGACACCCACACCGCGACCTTCGTCACCGCCACCACGACCGACCGCTTCACCTTCCGCATCGGCGGGCTGGCGGCGGGCTCGTACGTCGTCCGCGCGCAGGCCGACGCCGGCGGGAACGGCGTCGTGAACGACGCGGGAGACTACGACGGGTACTACGACGGCTCGGCCGCGGGCCCCATCCTGGTGAGGGCGGACGCGAAGGTGGTCGTGCTGTCGGCCGCGTGCGTCGACAACCTGAGCTTCGGCGCCGGCGTGAAGCCGTAGCTCCCCGCACACGACTCCTTGCGTTTCTCCTAAGGACTCGAAAAGATTCGTCCGTGCTCTCCCCTCGCCCGCTCACCTCGGCCTCGACCTCGACCACCGCGCGCGCGCCGCGCGCCGCGCGGGCGCGCGACGTCGCGCGGGCCCTCGGAGCGCTCGCCCTGCTCGGCGGGCTCGCGGGCGCGGCCGCTTCCCTCTCGGCCGCGTGCGGGAGCACCGACACGCCCGCGGCCGACGCCAGCGCCACCGCCGCGAAGACCCCGGAGGCACTGTTCCGCGCGATCGAGCCCAGCCTCGTCAACCGCTGCGGCGCGAAGGACGGCGTCTGCCACGTGAACGGCGTCTACAACGGGGCGCCGAAGTGGCTCGCCGAGCCCGACCGGTACGCGTCGATCAAGGGCTTCCGCGGCATCCTCCCGCTCACGCGCGACGTGGGGGACAGCACGCTGCTCACGCAGGCCGCGCATGACGGGCCCGGCCTGGCGTCGACGCCGGACCTCGAGACGAAGGTGCGCGAGTGGCTCCAGGCCGAGCTCGGCCCGGGCAAGCTCCCCGCCACTGCGCCGTTCGTCGTGCAAGCGGGGGCGAACGTGATCGACCTGAGGGACGCCGATCCGGCCCTCGCGGGGTCGACCCTCGAGTTCGTGGCCGACGTCAAGGGCGGCATCCTCACGCTGTCGACCCTGCGGCTCCACGCGGCCACGAGCGTGAACGTGTCGGTCGAGTCGCCCTTCTTCGTGCAGATGCCCAAGGGCGCCCGCGTGAAGATCGACCCGAAGAACGCGGGCTTCGAGGGCACGCTCGACGTGCCGGCAGGCGTCCGCCGCACGTTCTTCGGCGGCGAGCTCGTGCTCGTCAACTTCAACCAAGACACGCGCCTCAAGCTCGCGTTCACGAAGGTCTCGACGACGCCAGGCAAGGGCCCCGCCCGCGAGTGCACCTCCCTCGACCTCTTCCAGTCGTCGGCCATCCCGGCCATGAAGACCTTCCTCGACACCGTCCCGGATCCCCAGTTCGACGCCGGCCCGCCGGAGGGCGGCACCCCGTCCGCCGCGTGCGTGAGCTGCCACGGCGGCGGCGAGGACCAGGCCGACGCGGCCGCGCCAGGCTCGCTCGAGTTCGTCGCGACGCAGGCCCTCGACCTGCGGCAGCTCGACTCCGATCCGCGGGCCGCCTGCGCGCAAGCGAAGCAGTGGATCGATTTCTCCGACAAGGAGAAGAGCCTCTTGCTCACCAACCCGCAGGGCAAGGGCAACGAGCTTCACCCGCTGAAGGGCGTGCCGTCGACCCACCCGGTGGTGGAGGGCATCCGCAAGTGGGTGGCCGCGGAGCAGAACTAGGCGCGACGACGCGCCCGCGCCGTCTCCGAAGTCGCTTTACTTGTTCACTATTTTTAGGCCACGCGCGATGAGCGGCTGGAGCGGCGTGATGTCGGTGATGGCCGCGCCCTCGGTGTAGAGGTACTTGAGCTTCGTGTGCTCGCGGAGCGGCGACACGTCGGTCACGAGCGTGCGGCGAAGGCTGAGGCGCTCGAGCTTCTTCAGGGCGGCGAGCGGCTTGATGTCGCTCACCTCGGTGTCGTCGAGCTCGAGCTCGGTGAGGTTCACGAGCTTCTCGAGCGGGGCGATGTCGCGCACCCTCGTCCGGCCGAGATCGAGACGATCGAGGAGCACCATCTTCTCGAGCGGGCGGAGGTCGCTCACGTGGTTGATCGACGCGCGGAGGGTCTCCATCTTGGTGAGGTGCGCGATGGGGGACAGGTCCTCGAGCTCGCTCGGGCCGAGGAAGAGATCCTTCAGCGCGGTGGTCTTCTGGAACACGCAGGCGTCGAGGGTGCTGCTCGGGGCCTTGATGAGGTTGAGCGAGCGGATGGTCGCGAGCTCCGCGTTCTTCACGGGCTCGCCCGGCTTCTTGCCGAGCTTGCGGCGGATCTCGTCGGCGAGGCCCTGGTCCTTCGTGTCGAGCTCGGGGCCGTTGGAGCAAATCACAGGCGCCTTCGGCTTCGGCGCGGGCGACGCGCTGGCGCTGGCGCTGGCGGATGGCGCCGCGGAGGGGACGGCGCTGACGGGCTCGCTCGAGGGCTTCGCCCCCGCGCCCTTCTTGGGGGGATCGTCGCAGGCCGCGAGGCCGAGCGCGGCGAGCGCGGCGAGCGCGGCGAGCACGGGAGAAGCCACGGGCGACCTGGGGGGGCGCATGCGCATCCCGGCACTCTATCGGGCGCGGCGCCTTCGTTCAACGGCGCCGGGAGCGCCGAGAAGAGCGAGACTTTCGCCGGCCTCGGGGGTAGCTTGGCGGGCAATGAGCTTCGACGTCGAGAGAGTCCTCGGAACCGAAACCTTCACCCCCGCGGAAGCGGACGCGATGCTGGAGATCGCCTACCTGACTGGCGCGGCGAACGGCAGCCTCTCGCGCGACGAGCTGCGCTCGTTCCGCCGCCTCGCGCACACCCTCGCCGATCGCACCGAGCACGACACGCCGGCGCCGGGGAAGCTCAACGTCGAGCACCCCGTCGCGCCGCTCGAGGAGCTGCTGGAGAAGTACGAGACGTCGAACGAGGGCGTCGAGCTCTCCGTGCGCCTCGCGCAGCTCGCGAAGGTGCTCGAGCGCGACGAGGCCCGGCGGGCCGCCTACCGCGCGGCGTACGCGCTCGCCATCTCCGACCTCGAGTCCAACGAGCACGAGGAGGAGCTCGAGGCGGACCTGGCCACCGCGCTCGGCCTGCTCGACGAGGTGCAGGAGCTCCGCAACAGCGTGCTGGGCGCGGTGGACGGCGAGCCGCTCGAGTAGCCGTCGGACACGCGGCGCGGGGCGCGCCGGCCTACAAAACGCCGAAGACGGGCGCGGGGGAACTCCCCTCGCCCGCCTCGCGTGCGGCGCGGACGACGCTACTTGGCGGCCGCGGTCTCGGCCTGCTTGGCGCGCCAGGCGGCCAGCTTCTTCGTGCGGCGCTTCTTCTGCTTGTTGCGAACGGGGGGGTCTTGCGGGGTCGACATGCGCGGGACCCTACACAAGGTCGCGTCCGCGAGCAAGCGGGGCGATCAGCGCGGAAACGTGGGCATGTGCGCGCTCCCGTCGTCGGGGTTCGCGTCCTCGATCAGCTTGACCCAAGCGGCGATCTTCTCGCCAGCCGCGCTGTCCCACCGCATGCGGGCGAAGCGCTGGAGGAGCTGCGGCGTGTGGTCGCCGCAGCGGGTCTTGTCGCCGAAGGCGGCGCGCGCGCGGTCGAGCTCGAGGGCGGCGTCCGCCATGCGGTCGCGGGTGTGCGCGAGCCACGCGAGCGTGAGGTGCCGGTGCTGCCGCGGCTCCGCCTCGTCGAGCACGATCTTCTCGCAGTCGCGGATGAGGCGCTCCGCGTCGGGGGAGTCTTCGGCCAGCGCGACCTGCGCGAGCAGGAGCCTCGCCTCCAGATCGCCCCAGGGGTCCTGGAGGCGCTCGAAGATCTTCGCGGCCACCTCCGCGTGCGCGCGCGCGGCGCGGAGGTCGTCCACGTCGAGCGCGAT
>CAZHGG010000717.1:0-3844 GCA_964531755.1 uncultured Polyangiaceae bacterium | reverse complement strand
ATCTTCGTGTACCCGTTCGAGGGACGGCTCGTGCACGAGGGACTCGCGGCGCTCTACGTCGAGGTGGCCGCGGCCGCCCGCGACGAGGCGGCGAAGCGCGAGATCCTCAAGCGCCGCGCGGCCCTCATCGGCAACGAGCTCGGGCGCCCGGCGGAGGCCGTCGACGCCCTCGCCGCGGTGGCCCGCGAGCACGCCCGCGACCACGTCGAGACGTGGGCCGAGCTCGAGCTCATGGCCACCGCGCAGGGCCGCCACGCGCTCGCGGCGGAGGCGCTCGAGCGCCAGGTCGAGCTCACGCCGGAGGAGGACGAGGAGCGGAAGCAGGGCCTCGCCGCGCGCCTGGTCGCGCTGGTGGAGGCGGAGATCCGCGAGCCCGAGGCCATCATCCACGCGCTCGAGGTTCAGCACCGCGCCGACCCGGGCGACCTCGGGGTGATCGCGCGCCTCGCCGACCTCTGCGAGCGCGAGGGGCGCTTCAAGGACGCCGTCGGGTACCTCGACCAGCTCCTCGAGATCGAGGGCGACGACGAGGAGGTTTCGAAGCTCGCCCAGCGGATCGCGCACCTCTCCGACGAGCGCCTCGACGACCCGCAGCGCGCCTGGGACGTGCTCGTCGCGCCGGTGAAGACGGGCGACGTGGCCTGCATCGAGATGATGCTCGAGCTCGCCAACAAGCACGGGATGCACGCGGCGGTGGTGCCGATCCTCTCGGAGCTGGCGGGGCGGGTGAGCGACCGGGGCGGGCGCTCGATGCTCTGGCGCGAGGTGGCCCGCCGCAAGGAGGAGCACCTCGGCGACCCGGAGGGCGCGTTCGAAGCGTGGGTGACCGCGGCGATCTCGAAGGCCGACCCGACGGTGGACCTCGAGCGGATCGACCGCCTCGCGGAGGTGGCCAAGCGCCCGCAGCGCGTGGCCGACGCGTACAAGGCCGCCCTCGACGGGTGCGCCGACCCGACGCTCGCCCACGAGGTGGCGATGCGCGGGATCGCGGCGATCGAGCGGGGCGGCGGGCGCGCGCAGGCCTTCGAGTTCGCGCTGGCGGGGCTCGCGAAGGCCCCGGCGGACGACGAGGTGCTCGACGCGGTGGTCCGCCTGGTGCCGGGGGCCAAGCGGCACACGGACATCTTCGTCGCGCTCGACCGCCGCCGCCGCGCCGCGCAGAGCGACGCCGAGCGCTTCGCCGTCACCCTCCGCGCGGTGGAGACCGCCGGCGGCGTGCTGGGCGAGCGCGAGACGGCCTTCCTCTACGTCGAGCAGGCCGTGGGCCAGGCCGTCGGGCGCAAGGAGCCCGACGAGGAGATGCTCGCCCGCGTCGAGAACGCGTGCATCCAGGGCGACCAGCGCCGCGCCGACGCGGGGATGGTGTCGGGCCTCGTCGAGCGCTACGCCAAGCTCGCGGAGGAGGCCTCGGAGGACAACCCCCGGGTGTCGGCGGTGCTCCTCCGCCGGGCGGGCACGCTCTGCGAGCACGAGCTCGGGCTGATGGAGGAGGCCTTCGCCCTCTACGCCCGCGCGGTGACGGTGTGGCCCGAAGACCAGCGCGGGGCCGGCGCGCTCGAAGACGCCGCGGGGCGCATGGGGCGCCTCGGCGAGGTGGTGCAGAGCTACCTCCGCGTCATCGACGAGGCCTACGACGCCCGCGTCGCCCGCGCGTACACGGGCCGCCGCGCGGCGCTCCTCGCGGACAAGCTCGGGCGCATCGAGGAGGCGATCGACGCCTACCAGCGCCTCGTCGAGCTCGCGCCCAAGGACGTCGACAACCTCCACGCGCTCCAGAACCTCCTCGATCGGCACGGGCGCTGGCAGCAGCTCCTCGCCGCGTACGAGCGCGAGGTGGAGGCCGGCGGCGACCGGGCGACCCTCTACCGCCGCATGGCGAACGTGTGGGAGACGAAGCTCCGCAACACCTTCGAGGCGAAGGACCTCTGGAAGCGCATCGTCAAGCTCTCGCCACAGGACGAGGAGGCGAAGGCCGCGCTCCAGCGCCTCGAGCGACGGCCGACCGTGGTGGAGGACGACCTCCTCGCCATGGAGGCCCCGACGCCCGTCCCGCCGCGCCCCGCCGCGGAGGTCGCGCTGGAGATGCCCGCGGCGCCCGCGGTGGCGGCCTTCGCGCTCCACGAGGTCGACGAGGGGCCGTCGGTGGAGACGGTCGATGTCCAGCAGCTCGAAGAGGTGACCGGCACCGCCTACGCGGCCGCGGAAGAGGCCGCGGTGGCACCGCCGACGGAGGCGCCTCCGCCGATGGACGCACCGCCGCCGGGGGAAGCGCTCGCCGAGCCCTCCTACGCGGCCCCCGAGGTGTCGTACGCCGCGCCCGCCTACGCCGCGCCCGCCTACGAAGCGCCTGCGTACGAGGCGCCTGCGTACGACCCCGCGGCCTACGCGACGCCCGCCTACGAGGCCCCTTCGTACGAAGCTGCACCCGCCGCGGCGCCCGTGGTCGAAGCGCCGTCGCCGGTGGTCGCCTACCACGACCCCACGCCGGGCCGGAGCTTCTTCGACGCGCCGGAGGTCTCCGCGGAGCTCGTGGCCGTGGTGGAGCCCTCCGCGCCCGCGTGGCAGGAGGCGCCTGCGCCAGAGCCCGCGCCGCCGGTGGAGGAGCCGCGCTCGTCGATGCCGCCGCCCTATCCTCGCACGTCGGTGCCGCCGGAGGCGCCGTCGTCGCCCGCGGAGGCGCTCGCGGAGCTGAGCCTGTCGGACGCGGAAGAAGTGTCGGTGGAGGAGGTCCAGGCCGACGACGCGCCGTCCCTCGACGACCTCGCCGCGCTCACGGCGATGCCCGCGGCGCGCACGCCGGTCGTCACGCTGCCGCCGGAGCCTCCGCCGCAGGGTTCTGGCCGCCGCTGACCGGGCGCGCGAGGGGCCTGCGGGTTCCGTGACCCGCGTGGGCGTTCGTGTATGTTCGCGGCATGCGGATCGCACCCTGGTTGGTGGCAGCGGGCCTCGGCTGGACGCCCGCGGCCCTCGCGCAGACCACGACGCACGAGCACGACGCACCCCACGCCGTCGTCCCTGCGTGGTGGGACATGAACGACGCCGACGCGCTCCTCGAGCGGATGCAGCAGGCCGCGGCAGGCAACCCCTCGGCGGCGGCGCGCAACATCTCCGCGGCCCTGATGCACGGCGTCGAGCCCCGCGTGGCGGCCTTCGGTCTCCACGCGCTCGCGGCCCTCGCGCGGCGGGAAGGGGCCGTGGCCGTCCAGCACTACCTCGAGCACCGACGGCCGACGCTCCGTCGCCACGCCGTGGCCGCGGCGGTCGCCATCGGGGGCCCCGCGCTCTCGCGCGCGGTCGAGGCCCGCGTGAGCGACCCCGACCCGGGCGTCCGCGGGGACGCCGCGATGGCCCTCGGGGAGATGGGCGACCGCGCGGCCCTCGGCTCGGTGTGGACGGCGCTCGACCGCGACCTCCAGGGCTCCCTCGACCCGCAGGGGACGGCCCTCATCCGGGGATGCGCCCACACGGTCGCTCGCCTCGGCGACGAGGCCGCGATCGAGCGGCTCCTCGGGTACGTCCGCCGCGCGCCCTTCCGCTCGCTCACGGAGGCCTTCGAGCTCGCGCTCCGACGCAACGACCTCCCCGACGCGGTGAAGACGCGCATCGTGAGCATCGTCGGCGGCCTCGCCACGCGCGACGCGCGGGACTTCCTCCTCCGCGCGGTTCAGCTCGCGCAGGGGCGGACGCCGCAGTGGGTCGAGCTCGCGCGGGTGAGCGCTCAACGCATCCAGGTGCCCGGGGGTGAGCCGTGAGGGCCCTCGGCGCGCTCGCGGTCGGTGCGGGTCTCCACGCGTGCGCGATGCACGGCGCGGGGCGGCCCTTCGACCTCTCGTACCCCGCGACG
>CAZHGG010000716.1:0-3849 GCA_964531755.1 uncultured Polyangiaceae bacterium | reverse complement strand
GACGACGCGCGGGCTCTGTCCGTTTATCAACAGGCTGCTAGGCCCGGGCGCCGGGCTCGGCCTTGGCGCCGGCGGCCGCGCTGGCGGCGCCGAGCGCGGGCAGGCGGGTGCTCTTTCGCGTGGACACGGCGAGCCGCGCGAGCTCGTCCGCGCGCTCGTTCAGCGGCACCCCGGCGTGGCCGGGCACGTACACGAGCCGCAGCCCGCGCCGCCCCTTCACGAGGGCCACGGTCTTCGCCACGAGCTCGACGTTCGCCTTGGCCTTCCACCCCTTGGTGAGCACGCCGATGGCGTATTGGCTGTCGGTGTGCACCACGAGCGGGCGCTCCGGCGCCACCGCCTCGAGCGCGCGGAGGATGGCCGTGAGCTCGGCGACGTTGTTCGTGGCCGAGCCGAGGTACTCGCTCGCCTCGTGGCGCGCGCCGTCGGGCGAGGTGACCACCACGCCGAGCCCCGCGGGGCCTGGGTTCCCCGAGCAGGCGCCGTCGGTGTAGGCGATGAACGCGTCGGCCGGGAGCGCCGCGGCGCTGGCGGAGGCCTTCTTCGCCGCCACGGTCTTCTTCTCCTCCTTCGTGCGCGGCACGGCGTCGGCCGGGGCGCAGTGGTCGTCGGGGAGCACCTTCGCGGGGCTCACGACCGCGAGGTTGCCCGCCGCCGCGTGGTAGGCCCGGCCGTCGGTGGGCTTGTAGCGGATCTCCACGCGACCGCCCGCGGAGGCGAGCGCCCCGTCCTCCGCGCACCGCGCGAACACCCGCTGACCTCGAAGCTCGGCGACCACCCAGGGCATGCGGCTTGATACCGCAAGTCCCGCCGCAAGTCCCGCGTCCGCGCGGCGGTGGTAGAGTGCTCCGTCCATGAGCGCGCCTCGACCCCTCGTCCTCCTCATCCTCGACGGCCTCGGCGAGCGCCCCGAGACCGCCGACAACGCCGTGGCCCTCGCCCGCACGCCCGAGCTCCACGCCCTCACCGCGAGCTGCCCACACACCACGATCGGCGCGAGCGGGCCCGACGTGGGCCTCCCGCCGGGGCAGATGGGCAGCAGCGAGGTGGGGCACCTGAACTTCGGCGCGGGGCGCGTGGCGCGCATGGACATCTCCCGCATCGACATGGCCGTGTTCGACCGCTCGCTCGGCGCGAACGAGGCCATCGCCGGGGCGCTCGCGTTGGCACGGCAACGTGGCGGAAAAATTCATCTTCTTGGCCTCGTCTCCGACGGCGGTGTGCACAGCATGAACACGCACCTCTACGCGCTCGTCGACGCCGCGCACGAGGCGGGGGTGGGCGTGGTCGTGCACGCGTTCCTCGACGGTCGCGACGTGCAGCCCGGCACCGCGCCGGCCTACCTCGTGGACCTCGAGGAGCGGCTCGCGGGCAAGGGCGCGATCGGCACGGTGAGCGGCCGGTACTACGCGATGGATCGCGACAACCGCTGGGAGCGGGTCGAGCGCGCGTACCGCGCGATCGTCCTCGCCGACGCCCCGGCCGCCGAGGGCGCGTCGGCCGGCGCGCGGCGGAGCCTGGACGGCGGCACGAGCGACGAGTTCGTCGAGCCCTTCGTGGTCGGCGACTACGCGGGCGTCGCGGTCGGCCGCGACGTGGGCCTCTTCTTCAACTTCCGCCCCGATCGCGCGCGCGAGATCACCCGCGCCCTCGCCGCGGCCGAGTTCTCCGGCTTCCCCCGGGACGCCGCGCCGTTCGCCGGCGCGTACACGTGCATGACGCTCTACGACGCGTCGCTCGGGCTGCCGGTGGCGTTCGGCAAGGAGGCGCTGCCCGACATCTTCCCCGAGGTGCTCTCCCGCGCCGGCCTCCGGCAGTTCCGGTGCGCCGAGACCGAGAAATACGCGCACGTCACGTTCTTCTTCAACGGCGGGCGGGAGGAGCCCTTCCCGGGCGAGGACCGCAAGCTCGTGCCCTCTCCGAAGGAGGTCGCCACGTACGACCTGAAGCCCGAGATGAGCCTGCCCGCGGTGGTGGAGGCCACCACGGCGGCCATCCGCTCGGGCGCGTACGATTTCGTGCTCGTCAACTTCGCGAACCCCGACATGGTGGGCCACACGGGCAACCTCGCGGCGACGATCATGGCCATCGAGGCCGTCGACGCGGGCGTGGGGCAGGTGGCCCGCGCCGTGCGCGAGGTGGGCGGCGCGCTGCTCGTCACCGCCGACCACGGCAACGCCGAGCTCATGCGCGACCCCGCCACCGGCCGGCCTCACACCGCGCACACGACCAACCGCGTGCCGCTCGTGTACCTGAACGGCGCCGAGCCGGGCGCGACGCTCCGCGAGGGCGGCCGCATCGCCGACGTGGCCCCCACGCTGCTCATGCTGCTCGGCATGGAGCAGCCCGCCGCCATGACGGGCGAGCCGCTGCTCGTGCGGACGCGGACCCCGGGCTGAGGCGCCCGTGATCGAGCCCCAGTTCGCTGGCTATCGGGTCGTGGACACCCTCGGCTCCGGGGCGCTGGCGACGATCTACAAGGCCGAACAAGAGAGCCTGGGTCGCACCGTCGCCATCAAGGCCCTGAAGAGCTCGATCGCGCCCTCCTCCAGCTTCGCCGGCCAGCTCGATCGCGAGGCCAAGGTCCTCGGCGAGCTCTTCCACGCGAACGTGGTGCTGCTCGTCGACTACCACGCCGCCACGGGCGACGCGCCCTCGTTCCTGGTGCTCGAGTACGTCGACGGGCCGAGCCTCGCGGAGCTCGTCGCGCGTCGCCGCGTGCTGCGCCCAGAGGCGGCGGCCGCCATCGGCTACCAGGTCGCCGAGGGCCTCGCCCACACCCACGAGCGCGGGGTGGTGCACCGCGACATCAAGCCCCAGAACGTGCTGCTCTCGCGCCGCGGGGATGTAAAGCTCATTGACTTTGGCATCGCCGAGCGCGAACGGCTGCCGAGCGTCGCCGAGCCGCTGCCCACCCGCGGCGGGCCCGAGCGCACGCACGCGGCGTTCGGCACGCCGGCGTACATGTCGCCCGAGCAGATCCTCGGCGACACGGTCGACGCGCGCAGCGACCTCTTCTCCCTCGGCGTCATCCTCTACCGCATGCTCACCGGCACGCGGCCCTTCGAGGGCGAGGCGAGCGGCGGGGGGGCCGCGAGGCTCGGCGCGCAGCGGCTCCGTCGCGACGCCCCGGCGCCCTTTCGCGAGCGCGCCCCCGACGTGCCGCGCCCGCTCGAGCGGGTCGTGATGAAGCTGCTCCAGAAGAACCCGAGCGACCGGTTCGCCTCGGCGCGCGAGGTCGCCGACGAGCTCAGCGCCTTCCTGCGCTCGTTCTCCGGGGCCTCGCCCCAGCGCCTCGTGGTCGCCGCGCTCGTCGAGGCGGGCTACGTGAAGGACGACGTCGGCCGCCGCGCCGGCGTGTCCGACGCTTCGGCGCGCCGCACGCGTCGGCGGGTGCTCAGCGCGCGCACGTCGGCGCTGGGGTTCGCGGCGATCGGCGCGGGCTTCGTGCTGCTCGCCGGGCTCTCGGAGGTGGTGGCGAGCGACTCGCGCACCGTGCGCGCCGCCGGCTCGAGGCCGCTCGAGCTCGCGCCGGCCCAGGGGGGCTCGCTGCGCGTCCTCGCCACGCCGTGGGCGGAGGTCGCGGTCGACGGCCAGCACGTCGACACCACGCCCTTCGCGCGGCCCATCCCGCTGCCGCCCGGGCCCCACTTCGTCACGCTCACGCACCCGAACGCCCGGCCCGAGAACCGCCAGGTGATGATCCGCGCCGGCGAGGTGGTCACCGTGGACGTGGCGCTCGACCTCGGCGACGCGCAAGACGCGGGCGCGGACGCGAGCGCCGCGGGCAGCGCCGCGCCGAGCGCGAGCGGCCCGCCCCCCTCGAGGGCCCCGTGAGCCGCCGCCCTC
>CAZHGG010000715.1:0-3849 GCA_964531755.1 uncultured Polyangiaceae bacterium | reverse complement strand
CTCTCCGCGGTCCCGCCGGACCTCGGAGAGCGGGACGTATTCGCTCAGGCACACGTTCACGAGGATCTCCGCGACGGAGCCGCCCGGCCACGGGGGGACGCCCGCGAGCAGCTCGTAGGCGACGACGGTCATGGACCAGACGTCGCAGCGCGCGTCCAGCCCGTCCGTGGCGCGCGCCTGCTCGGGGCTCATGTAGGCCGGCGTGCCGACCGCGAGGCCCCGCTCGGTGCGCCGCGGGTCGCCCGGCTGCGTCGATCGCACGAGCCCGAAGTCGAGCACCTTCACGAGGAGCTCGCCGTCTTCGTCTCGGCACAAGAAGACGTTCCCGGGCTTCAGATCGCGATGCACGAGGCCGCTGCGGTGAGCGTGCGACAGGCCGCGGCCGATCTGCTGGAGGATCCGGAGCGCCTCCTCCGGCTCCACCGGGCCCGCCTCGACCCGCTCCTCGAGGGACGTGCCCTCCAGCACTTCCATGACGATGTAGGGGCGCCCGCGCTGCTCGCCGTAGTCGTGAACCTGGACGATGTGGCGGCTCACCTTGGAGAGCGCCGAGGCCGCCTTCGCCTCGGCGGAGAAGCGCTCGAGGCTCGTCTGCCGGTCGGAGTCGTCGAGCAGAGCGCGATCGAGGAACTTGATGGCGCAGGCCGTCCCGAGCGCGACGTGGCGCGCCGCCCACACCTCGCCCATGGCTCCGCGGCCGATGGGCTTCTCCAGGCGATAGCGCTCTGCGACCACGTCGCCGGCCTGGAGGCCGCCCCGATCGTCGGGCCCTTCCTGGGCGAGCCGAGGCTCGGGCGCGGGGGCGTCGGGGCTCATCGGCAGGACACCGGGAGCGGCTGATCGAAGGTCTTGGCGCAGAAGAGGCCGTTGGCGGTGCACTTCACGTACCGCGAGGTGCCGCCACACGCAGGGGCATCGGCCACGTAGCCTTCGACGACGCAGCCGGTCGCGGTGGTTCCCCCGCAGGCCGGGTTCACGCCCCGGTTGCCGAAGACCTCGATCTCGCCGTTGCAGTTCCAGTCGCCGCCTCGGCCGGGGCCGGTGCCAGGCAGCGGGGTGAGGGTGGTGTAGTCCTGGTTCGGGCGGACGTTCGAGTTCGTGTCGTCGCAGTCGAGCCCGCCGCAGGAGCCGCCGATCTTCGCGAAGCGATCGCCGTCTTCGTCGCAGTTGATGACCGCTCCGTCCTGGGTGACGATCGCGGCGTCGCCGTCGAGCGCGCTCGCGTCGGGCGGGGGGAGATCCCCGTCGAACACGGGGACGACGTCGACCCCGCCGTCGTCTGGGCTCCCGCCGTCCGGCCCCGTCGTTCCGTCCGGCGACGCCTCGCCGGGGCCGCCCGCGTCGCGTCCAGGCACGTCGACGAGCGCGGGGGAGGGGAACGTGCACGCCGCAGCGAGGGCCAGCCCGGCGAGCCACGTCGTGCCGAGCGCGACGGCGACGCGCGCGCGGCTCCCGCGGATCACTCGAACCTCCAGGTCACCTGCGCGCCGCCGGCGCTCGGGGAGACGACGAGCGACGCCCGCTCCGCTGGACGACCCGCAGGGCCCGGCACGCGCGCGCTCGGCGCGCTGGCGAGCACGAGCGCCAGGCCGCTCGCCGCGAGCACACCGCCCGCGACCCCGAACGCCGTCACCATCGTGCTCGCGGTGCTCCCGCGCGCGAGGAGGGGGCTGGTCGACGACGGGCACGGGCCCGTCGCGTAGCGCGGACAGGCCGCGGCGAGATCGCTGAGCGCGCTTTGTCGCACGGCGAGGCTGACGCCCGCCACGACGAGTGCCGCGCCCCCCACGCCGAGCGACACCCACCCGAGCGTTCGCCTCGTCGCGTTGGGGTCGGCGTCGAGCGTCCCGGCGCGCGCCGGGGGCGCCGCCTCGAGGTTCGCCGCGCCCTTGAGCCGGAGGCGAAGCTGAATTTGTGTGGCGCCGCCGGAGCCGAGCGAGACGACCTGCTCGACGGCGCGCTCGCCGCGCGCGGCCTCGGCGCGCACCGTGTACCGCCCCGGATCGCGCTCGAGCACGGTCCCGTAGAGCGAGAGTGGGATGGGGTCCCCGTTCACGGTCAGCGTCGTGGCGTCACTCGGCTGGGCCGGGCCCTCGCCCTCCGGCCTCGCCACCTTCAGCTCGATGGTGAGCTTCGCCACCTTCGGCAGGAGCCGCGTCGCGCCCTCGCGGGCGTCGACGGCCCAGCCCTCGTACTTCGCGGGCTCCTTCGTCACGAGCAGGCCGCGCCAGAGCTCGAGCCACGCGCGCCGCGCGGAGGCGAAATGACCAAGCGCTTCCTCACACTCGGCAAGGTTCCGCAGGCTCCCGAGCCGGTGAGGAGCGAGCTCGTTCGCCTTGCGGAAGAGGGGCGCGGCGCCGGCACAGTCGTGCCGCGCACGGAACTCCCGGCCGCGAACGAAGAGGTCCTGCGCGTCGGCGTCCGCGCCGGCCGTCGGGGCGGCTCCCGCGGGGCGCTGCGGCGAGAGGGTGGCAGCGACGACGATCGCGCAGGCGAGCTGGACGGAGCGGGGGCGCACGGACCTTCAGTCTATCGAGGCCGAGTGGCGGAACAAGGCCTAGCCGCACTTAGCTCATCAGTAACTGGTGGAGATCCCACCTTGACGCGGGAATGTTGGGGATTTTCGGCGGGCTGCAGGGGTGAGGCCGGTGTGACTCGACCCGCGCGCCTCCTGTGCCGCTCCTGCCGAGGTCACCGCCCGCGCGCGTCCGCGCTTCGGAGGCGCGCACGTCTTCCACCGCGCGCGAGACCCGTTGACGAGCGGCGCGCTCGTCGACATCGTGGCGGCCATGAAGCGGTTTCAGAGGCGCGCGCTCGGGCAGGCCGTGGCCGGCGCCCTGCTGGCGACGGCGTGCGGCCAGGTGCGCTTCGGGGGCCCGGGGATGGGCGGCCCGCGCCCCAACACGAACATGACCGCCGAGGACCGCGAGAAGGCCCGCAAGAACTTGATGCGGATCATGGGAGAGGTCTATCGGCCCGAGCTCGAGGCGGGCCGAAAGAAGCTGCTCGAGGCCCTCGCGGTCACCTCTGGGGAGCGGGCGGAGCAGGGCGCGTCCGCGGGCGCGGGCACGCCGGCCACCACGCGCATCAAGCGGCTCAAGGCGCCGCCCCGCGCGGTGCGCGTGGTGCCGGCCATGGGCGGCCGGATCTACACGCTCGAGGGCGCCCCGACGGAGGCGAGCGAGCTCGCCGCGCAGCTCAAGGTCGCGAGCGAGACGAACCACATGCTCGAGGAGCTCGCGCGCAAGCGGCACCTCGACGTGGTGCTCGGTGTGGTCGGATGCGCGCGGGCATCGACCGCATGTTCGATCCCTTCATCGCGATGGCCGAGCGCGACGCCAACGGGTCGGACGTGGTCCTCGACACGCGAGGGGCTTCGACGCCACCGTCCTCTGGCGCGCCCCCCCAGCCGGCCGTCCCGAGGGCCGCTCGCGACGCGGCGATAGCCTCGATGCTCGACACGGGCTCGGCGCTCTTCCCGGCGCTCGGGGTGATGGTGAAGGGCGCGCAGGGCGCCGCGGCGCTGGCGAAGGGCGACTACAAGGCGGCGATCGACTGCGCGGTTTCCATGATCCCCGCACAGGGCCTCGCGCGGGATGCGCTGCTCACCGGCGCCGAGCTCGTGAAGGCCCGGGTCTGAGCGCGCGGGCGCGCCTGCGGAGCGCCGCCGCGGCGAGCCCCGACATCGCAAGGACGCTCGCGCCCTCGGAGGGGGCGCGGCGCGAGCTCGAGGCGCTGCACCCGCGCTCTTCGCCGCCCGTCGCGGGCGGGGCTCCTGTCCCCGCGTCCACGGTCGTGTCGGCGTTGGGCGCGACCGGGGTGCAGGTGCTCGCGCCCGCCGCCGAGGCG
>CAZHGG010000714.1:0-3862 GCA_964531755.1 uncultured Polyangiaceae bacterium | reverse complement strand
GGCGCCCGCGAAGCGCGTCCCGAGGTCGCGGGCGAGCGCGCGGTGGACCACCTCGGCGAGCGCCTCGGGCACCCACGGCGCGGTGTCGCGGAGCGGTGGCACGCCGTTGCTGGTGAGCGCGATCGCCAGCGCGGGGAGCGTGATGTTCCGAGGGAAGGCGGGGGCCCCGTTCAGCGCGTAGTAGAGCACCATCCCGAGCCCCCACACGTCGGCCCTGTGGTCGACGAGCTTCGGCGAGAGGAGCTGCTCCGGCGACATGTACAGCGGCGAGCCGAGGGCCGAGCGCGTGGAGGTGACCTCGGACACGCCCGCGTCGACGAGCTTCGAGACGCCGAAGTCGCAGACCTTGACCACGAGGGCGTCCCCCTCGACGTCGAGGAAGATGTTCGCCGGCTTCAGATCGCGGTGCACGATCCCGAGGGCGTGCGCCGCCGCCATGCCGCGCGCCGCGTCGGCGACGATCCGCGCCGCGACGGACGGAGGCAGCGCGCCGGTGCGGGCGAGGGCCTTCTCGAGGTCCTCGCCGCGCATGAGCGTCATCGCGAGGTAGCCCACGCCCAACGCGTCGTCGACGCCGCCGTCGAGGACCGACACGACGTGGCGGTGCCGCAGCCCCGCCGTGATGGAGCACTCACGCCCGAAGCGGACCTGGGCCTCCGCGCCCATCAGGTCGCTCGCCGCGGCCGACATGATCTTCACCGCCACGGGGGCGCCATCGGGGCCCACGCCCTCGTAGACCTCGCCCATGCTTCCCGCCGCGATCCGCTTTGCAATCGAGTACTTACCACCGATGGTGCGGCCCACGAGAGAGCCCACGAGAGAGGGTGGTGCGCCCGTGGTCATGGCTTGCAGGCATAGCACGGAGCGTGGCGCGCGACAGCGGGGGCCTCTAGGTCGAGCTGGCCTCCCCCAGCGCGGCGAGCTCCGCCTCGAGCGCCTCCCACTCGGTCATCCAGCCGTCGATCTTGGCGGCGAGCTCCGCGTCCTCGCGCTCGAGCCGCTGGACCTCGCCCGCCTTCCTTGCATCGAGCGTCGCCTCGAAGAACGAGGGCGCCGCGTAGAGCTCGGCGATCGCGCGGCGGCGCGCCTCGGCCTGCTCGATCGCCGCGAGCACCTTGTCGCGCCGCGCCGGGAGCGCGTTTCGCAGGTTGCGTCGCCGCTTCTGCTCCTCCCACGACAGCGTGGGCTCGGCGCGGGGCGCGTCGGCGCCGGCGGCGCGGCGGGGCGGCGCGTTCGAGCGGGCGGCGCCCTTCGCCTTCAGGACGACCGCGTCGGCGTCGAGGTGGTCGTCACCGCAGCGCTCGAGGTACTCGTCGTAGGTGCCAGGGAAGTCGCGAGGCCCGTCCGCGGTGAGCTCGAAGATGCGCGTCGCGACCTGCGAGACGAACCACCTGTCGTGCGACACGAAGAGCAGCGTGCCCTCGTACGCGCGGAGCGCCTCGACGAGCGCGGCGATGGCCTCGAGGTCGAGGTGGTTCGTGGGCTCGTCGAGCACGAGCAGGTTCGGCCGCTCGACCGCGATGCGGCCGAAGACGAGGCGGGCGGCCTCGCCTCCCGAGAGCGAGCCGATGGGCTTCTTCGCGTCGTCGCCCGAGAACAAGACCCGCCCGAGCTGCCCTCGCACGTAGCTCGTCGCCTCGGCGGGGCACGCCTCCCACATGAAGTCGAGGGGCGTCATGGCGCCGTCGCGGAGCACGTCGTGGTGGTCCTGCGCGAAGTACCCCGCGCGCACCTCGTGGCCGAACCGCACCTTCCCGGCGTCGGCCTCGAGCTCGCGCATGACGATCTTGAGGAGCGTCGATTTCCCGAGCCCGTTCGGGCCGATCACCGCGATGCGCTCCCCGCGGCGGAGCGTGAGCGAGACGTCCGTGAGCACGCGCTTGTCGCCGTAGCTCTTCGAGACCGACTCGACCTCGAGCACGTCGCGCCCGCTCGGGCGCTCCGGCGTGAAGCGAAACACCGGCGCCCGGCGGGAGGTCTGGGCGAGCTCCTCGACCTCGATGCGCTCGATCTGCTTGAGGCGGCTCTGCGCCTGCTTCGCCTTGGTGGCCTTGGCGCCGAAGCGCTCCACGAAGGCACGCTTCTCCGCGATGAGCTTCTCGGCGCGGGCGACCTCCTCTTCCTTGCGCGCGCGCGCCGCGGCCTTCTCGACGACGAACGCGCTGTAGTTGCCGGTGTAGGAGGTGACGGTCAGGTAGTCGACGTCGAGGATGTGCGTGGCCACGTTGTCGAGGAAGCGCTGGTCGTGGGAGATGACCAGCGCCGCCCCGCGGTAGGCGGCGAGGAACTTCTCGAGCCAGCGGATCGAGAGGATGTCGAGGTGGTTCGTGGGCTCGTCGAGCAGGAGCGCGTCCGGCCCGCCGACGAGCACCTGCGCGAGGAGCACCCGGAGCTTGAAGCCCCCCGAGAGCGTCGCGAGCGGGAGCGGGTGCGACGCCGCGGGGATGCCGAGCCCCACGAGGATGGCGGTCGCGCGGGCCTCGAGCGTGTACCCGTCGCGGCTCGCGAGGCCGAGCTCGAGATCGGCGAGGCGCTCCGGCTCGCCCTCGCCGTGATCGATGATGCGCGCGCGCTCCTCGAGGAGCGCCCACACCTCCGCGTCGCCGCGCATGGCGACGCTCAGGATGGGCTCGCCGTCGTCGAGGAAGTGATCCTGGCGGAGCACGCCGACGCGCGCGCCGGTGGGGAGCGTGACGCTCCCCTCGCTCGCCGGCTCGTCGCCCGAGATCACGCGCAGGAGCGTGGTCTTCCCCGACCCGTTCGCGCCCACGAGCCCGTAGCGCGAGCCCGCGTTGAGCTGGAGCGTGACGCCCTCGAAGAGGGTGCGACCACCAAACGACTTGCCGAGCTGCGAGATCCCGATCATGGCGGGCAGAACCTAGCCTGCTTGCCGCGGCGACGCGCGGAGATCCGGGCCCGACCCGCGCCTCAGGTGGCGGCGCGGCCCGCGTAGAACGCGGCGAGCCCGTCGACCATCTCCTGCCACACCCGGCCGAGGGCCCCGTCCGACTGGATCGCCGCGACGTAGCCGCGGACGTGCGGGTGGCCGTCGAGCAGATCGGTGCGCTGCGCGAAGTCCATGAGCCCGTCGAGCGAGAAGCGGACCGGGGTGAGCCAGACGTCGGCGATCGTGACGCGCTCGCCGCAGGCGAAGCGGTGGCCGTGCGCCATGAGGGCGTCGACCCGCGTGAGCCCGTCCTCGAGCTGCAAGAAGCCCCGCTGGAGCGCGGCCTCGTCGCGGACGGGAGCGTCGAGGAGGAAGAAGAGCGACATCATCGGGGTCATCACGTAGGCGTCGATCGCCTGCGTGACGAAGCGCACCTGGGCGCGCGCCTTGGGCCCCACCGGGAGGAGCGGGGTGTCCGGATACGCCTCGTCCAGATACTCGACGATCACGCCCGACTCGGCGAGGGGCGTCTCGTCGTCGAGCAGGAGCACGGGGATGCGCGCGAAGGGGCTGAGCTCCCGGAACTCGGGCGAGGTGCGCCAGTCCGGCGGTGGGAGGCGGATGTCGACGTTGAGCCCCTTCGAGTAGATCGCCCCTCGCACGCGCGCGGAGTACGGGGAGAGCGGCAGCGAGTAGAGGAGCATGCCGCTCACGCTACTCGGCGCGCCCCGCAGCGACAACGGTGCGAATTGCCTGCGGGCCGCCGTCTGGTACGGTGTGGCGCATGAACCGGAGTGAGGCCCGCAGGGCGAACACAGGTCGATGCCAAGCGACCGAAGGGAGCGCGGCATGAACCGGCGAGGGATGACCACTCGGAAGGCGCTCGTGCTCACGCTGGCGGTCGTCGGTGCGGTCCTCGCGGGCGGGGCTGCGGCGTGCGTGGGCGACGATCCCCAGTCGGCCGCCGGGGCCGAC
>CAZHGG010000713.1:0-3867 GCA_964531755.1 uncultured Polyangiaceae bacterium | reverse complement strand
GTCGGGGGGCGCCGCGGCGTCGCGGCCGCCCGCGTCGGGCGCGCCGGCGTCAAGCGGAGCGCCGGCCACGATGCCCGGGTTCGCGCGGATGAACTGCTGGATCGCCGTGAACGCCGGCTTCTGGCGGTAGTCGGCGGGGAACGCGCGCGCCGGGGGCGCCGTGCGGCTCGCGCGGAGCAGGCCGAACCCGTCGATGGGGCACGTGCCCTGGTCGGGCTTGCAGTCGAGGATCTCGTAGAAGAACGTGTTCGTCCACCACGGCCGGAGGAGCTGCTCCTCCATCACGCGGCGCACGTACGTGGCCTGCTTGCCCTCGTCGGTCGCGTCGCCGATCTGCTTCGCTTGGTAGCCGGTCTCGGTGATCCACACCTCACCCGTGTAGCGCTCCTCGTCGAGCAGCTCGCGCAGGCTGATGCGCGTGAAGGCGAACCGACGTTTCTCGAGCGCATTCAAGAAGTTGTCGCCGTCGAGCACGGTGGTGCCGGTCTCGGGCCAGCCCGAGTAGATGTGGTGCGACAGGATGTCGAGTGACGCGCGCCCGCGCTGGAGCACCGGCCGCAGGAACGCGTCGAAATCCCCCACGTGCGCGAGGTCCGGCCCCACGACCAGGCAGTCGGCGCACGCGGCGCGCACCGCCGCCGCGCCCGGCGCGAGGATCTTGTCGATGTACGGGCCCGAGCCCGCGGGCGTCTCCCAGAACTGGTCGAGGTTCGGCTCGTTCCAGAGGCCGAAGTGCCGCACGCCCTTGGCCCGGTAGCGTGTCACCGCCGCGCGCACGAAGGCCGTCCACTCGGCCGAGGTGGCGGGCTCGTCGTTGCGCGGGTTGCCGTCGCTGCGCGAGCGCGGCACACGAGGCACCCACGCGGGCGTGTACCCGAGCGACAGGTACACCTTGAGCCCGCGCGAGGTCGCTTGGTCCACGGCGCGGTCGACCGCCGCGTAGTCGAACGTGCCCGACGCCGGGTTCATGCTGACCCAGTCGCCGTCCACCCGGACCCAGCCCACGCCCAGCGCCTTGGTCGCGTCGAGCAGCTCGCTCGACGGCACGTGCACGTTGACGCCGAGATCGTTGCCGCCCAGCGCCGCACGCGCGCGCCCAGGCGCGATCGTGAGCGCGACCGCCGCCAGGGCCACCGCCGCGGCCGTCGTTCTTCCTGCCATCGCGAACCTCGGGCCCAGCTTTGAGCAGCGATCGCCCGCGCGCAAGCGGTTTTCGGCCGCCGCGGGCGCCGAGCCCGCACCCGCGGCGTGGACCCGGCGCGGGCGCTGGCGCGTAGGTCCCGAGCGGCGGGGCGGCGGCGACGTCAAAAGCCTTGTCTGGAGCGGCGGCGCATAGGACGCTGGTGGCCGAGGGAGGCAGGAGGCGATGGCAGACAGCGACAAGCGACGCTCGGAGTTGGCCGGCTACTCGGCGAGCCACCGCGCCTACGAGATTTGCGTGTCGCTCTTCGCGCTCGCGCTGTTCGTGTGGCTCCTCGTCCGCCTCGCGCGGAGCCCCGCGATCTCCGGCTGGTGGGTGCCGCTCGCGCTGTTCTTGGGCATCCTCGCGGCCGATTTCGTCTCGGGCGTGGCGCACTGGGGCTTCGACAGCTGGGGCAACCTCGACACGCCGGTGCTCGGGCGCCTCGCGATCCGCACCTTCCGCGAGCACCACGTCGACGCCAAGGCGATCACGCGGCACGACTTCATCGAGACCAACGGCCACAACCTCGGCCTGAGCTCGGTCGTGTCCGCGACGGGCATCTGGCTGCTCGGCCCGGCCAACACGTCGTTCTCGTCCACGTTCGCGGGGATGAGCCTCTGCGCGATGGCGATCTTCGTGGGCATGACGAGCCAGATCCACAAGTGGTCCCACCAAGACCGGCCCTCGACGGTGGTGCGGCTCCTGCAACGCGCGCACCTCGTGCTGCCGCCCGATCACCACGCGGTCCACCACGCGCCGCCCTACGACAAGAACTACTGCATCACCGTCGGCTGGATGAACGGTCCGCTCAAGGCGATCCGGTTCTTCCAGACCTTCGAGCGGGTGATCACGGCGCTCACCGGCGTCGTGCCGCGGGTGGACGACATCGGCGAGAAGCAGGCGCTCGCCTCCATCGAGGCCGACGAGGCCGACGCGGCCAGCGTGGAGGCCCAGGCGGCCGCCAAGGCGAAGGCGAGCGGCTCCTAGGGCTGCGCGTCGAGGGCCGCCACGAGCTCCGCGGTCTCCACCTGGCAGTTCTGCTCGGAGCACACGGAGAACTTGTAGGAGCCGCCCACCTGCGCCGCGCCCGCGGCCGTGGGCCGGAAGCGCACGGTCATCGTGGCGTGGGCCTCGCTCGGCGCGGAGTAGTCGCCGGACGCCTTCGAGAACACGCCGGGAGCCACCGGATCGCGCCCGAGGTACTGGAGGGTCTTCGCGGGGCCCGCCGTGAAGCGGTACGGGAACTCCTGGTTGACGTGGTAGCCGCCGCGCGCGTCGAGCTCCACGGTGGCGACGCAGTCCGCGCCGACCTTGCACGGACCGCCCGGCTTGAGCTCGAGCGCGTAGTGCGGCGACTCGACCCGCGCGGCGGGGCGCGGGGGCTCCTTCGCCGCGGCGGGGCCGGACGGCGCGTCGGTCTTGCTGCAACCAGCCGTGATTCCTGACAAAACAACGAGCGCGGCGAGCGCGTGGCGGGGGTTCAAAGGGCGGCTCCGAGGGTGGCGGTGAGGGTGGCGCGGAGGTAGCGGACGGAGAGGTCGACGGTGGTGGCGCGGGCGCGCTCGTCGGCGCCGAGAGGGGGCGCGAGCTCCATGACGTCGCCGCCCACGAGGCCGAAGCGCTCACCGAGCGCCGCGATGAGCGCGAGGACGAACTCGGGCGACAGGCCGCCGGGCTCGGGCGTGCCGGTCGCGCTCGCGTGCTCGGCGTCGGTCCCGTCGATGTCGTTCGAGAAGTACACGCCGTCGACGGCGCGCTCTTCGAGGTGCGCGAGCACGCGCGCGATCGCGGCCGGCTCGTCGCGGCGGCACTCGGCGGCCCAGAGCTGCCGTACGCCGAGGGTGCCCTCCCAGTGGGCCTGGTCGCGGCCCGACGCGCGGATGCCGACCTGCACGAGGCGGCCGTCGCGCCCGAGCTGCTCGTTCACGTGGTAGGACCAGGTGGCGAAGCAGTGCACGACGCCGAGGCGCTCCGCGAGCAGATCGGTGTGGGCGTCCGACTGGACCACCGCCGTGCGGCGGCCCGCGGCCGCGTGCGCCCGGAGGAGCTCGGTCACGACCGGGTACGCGGTGGAGTGATCGCCGCCGAGCACGACGGGCGCGCCGCCGGGGCAGAGCGCGAGGGCCAGCGCGGTCGCCCGCTGCGCGATCGAGAGCGGCGAGACCGGCAGGGTCGCTCGCTCGTGCGCGGGCACGTCGGGGTAGAGCGCGCGCCGCGAGCGCTCGAGCTGGGCCTCCGAGAGCATCTCGTCGTGGAGGAGCTGCGGCACGACGAACACGTCGCCGAGGTCGACCAGGCCGAGCTCCCGCGCGCGCGCGGGGAGGTGCGGCACGGCGGCGAGGAGCCCCTCCCGGAGGGCCTGGGGGCCGAGGTTCGCGCCGCGCCGGAACCCGGCGCCCACGTCGGAGGGGACGCCCAAGACGAACGCGCGCGCGCCGGCGAGGCGGTCGAGGGCGGCGTCGAACGCGCGGGCCACGCCGGCCTCGTCGTCGGCCTGGTAGAGGCGGCGTTGGAGCGCGAGCTGCTCGCGCTTGCCCGTGGACACGAGGTAGAGCCCACCCCCGGCGGGGCGGAGCAGCGCGCGGAGCTCGTCGATCGGCGTCACGGGCCGAGCGTAGCACGCGCGAGGCGCGTCGAACATGCACTCTACACGCACTTCATGCCGCCAGGGCGAGGTCAGCGGG
>CAZHGG010000712.1:0-3873 GCA_964531755.1 uncultured Polyangiaceae bacterium | reverse complement strand
CGCGCGGGGCCGACGCGCCCTGCGGCGCGCCCGCCGCCTACGCGCTGGACGTGGGCGCGTGCGCGGCCGCGAGCGCCGCGCGCTTCTTCGGGATGGCGCGGCTTCCCTGAATCGTGTGTAGAGCGCACATGACGCTCGGCGCTAAGGTGGGTGAGCGTGATTCTGAGCCGGGCCGGGGTGGGGCCCCGCGGGCTCCGCGCTTTTCCCGAGGGCGGAGGACAGCGTCCTCCGATGACCCGTCGAGCGAAATCGGCAGTCGTGATCGAAGATCACGACCGCTGATTCAGTAGCTGAACGAGTCGAGCTTCGTCTTGCCGCGGAACACCCAGTAGACGATGCCCGTGTAGGTCGCGATGAACGGCGTGCCCGCCAGGGCGATGACGCGCATGAGGCGCAGCGTGCTCTCCGACGACGCGGCGGTGGTCGCGGTGAGCGAGCGCTCGGGGTGCCACGGGTCGAAGAGGATGTTCGGGAAGAGGGCCATGCCCACCAGGAACGTGAGCGCGCACACCAGCGCGGCCGTGGAGAGGAAGGCCCAGCCCGGGCGGCCGTGGTGGATCGCGCGCGGCACGTTGGCGAGCGCCAGCGCGTTGAGCCCTACCACCACCCACGCGAGCGGCAAGCGCCGAAAGTTCGCCAGCGCGTGCGGCACGCTGGCGACGGTGAGCGCCGTCACGACCAGGTAGAGCGCGAGGAACACGAAGAACGAGCGCCACTGCCACGCGCGCACCCGCGCGAAGAGCTCGCCCTGGGTCTTCAGGCCGAGGTACGCGGCCCCGTGCATCGCGCTCGCCGCGACCGCCAGCGCCCCGACGAGCAGCGGGTACGGGTGAAAGAACGACGCGAGCGAGCCCGCGTACTCCCCGTCCTCGTCGAGCGGCACGCCCCGCACGACGTGCCCTACGAGCGCGCCCATGACGAACACGCCGAGGCCGCTCGAGAGCGCGAAGGAGACGTCCCAATAAGCGCGCCACGTCGGGTGCTCGCGCTTGCTGCGAAACTCGATCGAGACGGCGCGCCCGATGAGGCACGCGAGCATCACCACGATCGGCAAATAGAAGCCCGAGAGCGCCGTGGCGTAGGCGCGCGGGAACGCCGCGAAGAGCGCGCCGCCGAACGTGACGAGCCACACCTCGTTGCCGTCCCACAGGGGGCCTATCGAGTTGAGGAGCACGCGGCGCTCCTTGTCGCCGCGGGCGAAGAGGTGGAGCACCCCCACGCCGAGGTCGAAGCCGTCGAGCACCGCGTACCCTGTGAGGAGCACGCCGAGCATGCCGAACCAGAAGATCTGCAGGCTCACGAGGCGCCCTCCTCGGCGTCGTCCGCCGTCGACCCGTGGCGCGCCGTCATCGACTCCGGCGAGCCGGGGTCCGCGAGGGCCGCGGCGGCGGCGAGCAGGCCGCCCTCGGGCGCGGGCCCCCCGCTCTTCGGCGCCCCGGCGCCGTGCTCACCGTAGGCCGGCCCGTGGAGGATCTTGTCCGTCAGGACGAAGAGCCAGACGCAAAAGAGTGCAACATACAACAAAGAGAAGATCACGATCGAGGTGACGATGCTCTCGGCGGGCACCACGCGCGAGACGGCGTCCTTCGTGCGCAAGAGCCCGTAGACGACCCACGGCTGCCGCCCCACCTCGCACGCCACCCAGCCGGCCTGGTTCGCCACGTAGGGCATGAACACCGCGCCGACGAAGGCGCGGAGCAACCACTTCTTCTCGAACAGCGTGCCTCGGACGCGAAAGAACACGCCGAGCGCCGAGAGCCCGAGCATGCCCCCGCCCATGGCGAGCATGAGGTGGTAGGCCATGAACGGCACGAAGACCGGCGGGCGGTCCTCCTCCGGCACGCTGTCGAGCGCGGGGAGCGGCGCGCGGCGGTCACCCTTCACCAGCAGGCTGAGCATGCCGGGCACGGCGGCGCCGTGCCGCACCTCGCGCGCCTCGGTGTCGGGCAGGCCGAAGAGGTAGAGCGGCACGCCCTCGGGGCTCGTCCGGAAGTGGCCCTCGAGCGCCGCGAGCTTGATGGGCTGGTGCGTGGCCACCACGCTCGCCTGCTCGTGGCCGGAGAGTCCCATCGCCCCGGAGCACGCGAGCGCGAACCCGAGGGCGAGGGTGAGCGCGCGCTTCGACGCCTCCACCTCGATGGCGCGGAGCACGTGAAAGGCCGAGACGCTCGCCACGAAGAACGCGCCCACGAGGAACGCCGCGAGCAGCACGTGCGCGAGCCGGGGCATCGCCGAGGGGTTCCAGACCATCGCCCAGAAGTCGACGATCTCCGCGCGGCGGCGCACGCCCTCGCCCACCACGTGGTGGCCCGCGGGGGTCTGCTGCCACGAGTTGGCGATCACGATCCACACCGACGAGAACACCGAGCCCGAGAACACCATGCACGTCGCGAAGAAGTGCACGCGGGGCGACACGCGGTCCCAGCCGAACACGAGCACGGCCAGAAACCCCGACTCCAGGAAGAACGCGAAGATGCCCTCCGCCGC
The DNA here is from genome assembly GCA_964531755.1 of uncultured Polyangiaceae bacterium. Lineage (GTDB taxonomy): Bacteria > Myxococcota_A > Polyangia > Polyangiales > Polyangiaceae > JAAFHV01. Next base: position 1,386 of record CAZHGG010000712.1, on the reverse strand, counting down.
GAGCGCAGAGCCGAACACGTCGCCGACGAAGCGCGAGTAGGTCGCCCAGTTCGTGCCGAACTGCAGCTCCATCACGATGCCCGAGGCCACGCCGACCGCGAAATTGACCGCGAAGATTCGGCTCCAGAAGCGCACGAGGCGCGACCACGCCGGGTCCTTCGTCACGAGGAAGAGCCCCTCCATCATCACCATGAGCGCCCCGAGCCCGATGGAGAGCGGCGGGAACAGGTAGTGGAACATGATCGTGAGCGCGAACTGCGCGCGCGCGAGGCCCAGCATGGTCTCCCGACCGTAGAGCCGCCGGTCGCGGGCGACCAAGGGAATCGCCCGGCCGCGGGTCGCTAGAGGCGCGCTCCCTCGGCGAAGAGCCTCGCCTCGATCGCCTGGTAGGCGGCCAGCTCCTCGGGGCGCGTGGCCGAGAGCCGCAGGTGCACGTCGCCGTTGGCGAGCGTGATGACGCCGAGCCCGTCGGGCCGCACGTGCATGCGGGTGGACGTGCCGTAGTAGCTGCCGCCGTGGCCGTAGCACCGCACCCCGGCGACCACGCGGTGCTCCCACAAGAGGCCCTGCCCGTCGATGTCGTTGCCCACCTCCGCCGCGGGCACCTGCACGCGGGTCATCTCGCGCACCGTCTCGGCCGAGAGCAGCCGCGCGCCGTCGAGCTCCCCGCCGCGGGCCACCGCGAGCAGCAGCTTGGCGAGCTCCTTCGCGGGCGTCCGCAGGGCCGTGGCGGGCAGGTACGGCACGCTCGTCTGCGGCTCGGCGACCTGCCCCTTGCCCGTCACATACGTGTAAGGTACAGCGATCTTGGCGGCGTCGAGATCGCGCAGCAAGAAGCTCGTGTTCACGAGCCCGAGCTTGCCGAACACCTCGTCGCGCATGTACTCCGCGAACGGCTTGCCGCTGACGCGCTCGATGAGGAGCCCCACGAGCGCGGCCCCGAAGTTCGAGTAGAAGAACCGCTGCCCGGGGGCGAGCTCGGGCGAGTAGCTCTCCCCCTCCACGTACGTGGCGCCGCCGGGCACGAGGTAGGGCTCAAGCAGCTCCTGGAGTGACATCGTCGGATCGCCGGGCTTCGCGAGGGAGACCAGGCGCGCGCCGGTCTCGTGGATGCCCGAGGTGTGCGTCATGAGGTGGCGCGTCGTGATCTTCTGGTCGGGGAAGCGCGGGTTGCGGACCTTGAAGGGCAGGTAGGTGTTCACGTCCTCGTCGAGGGCGAGCTTGCCCGCCTCGACGAGGCGCAGCGCCCCGATGCCCGTCGTCGTCTTCGAGAGTGAGGCCAGGAAGAACGCCGTGTCGTCCGCCGGTGCGCGTCCCGCCTCGAGGTTGGCCTGGCCGTAGTGGCGGAGGAGCGCGAGCTTGCCGCGCTTCACGATGGCCGCCGAC
>CAZHGG010000711.1:0-3877 GCA_964531755.1 uncultured Polyangiaceae bacterium | reverse complement strand
ACGAGATCCGCGCCGCGGCCGCGATCGGCGTGCGCGACGTGGCCTTCGCGTTCAGCCCGGAGATCGTCGTGCTCGGCGGCGGCCTCGGCCTGAACGACGACCTGCTCCACCCCGCGATCCGCGCGCACCTCGACGCCGAGGGGCCGCCCGCCATGCGTGTCGAGCTCGCGCGCGCCGCCCTGGGAGACGACGCGGGCCTCGTCGGCGCCGCCGCCCTCGAGCGGGCCCTCACGGGCGCGGCGTGAGCGGGCTCGCGGCCGACCGGCGCGATCCCGAGACCGAGCGCCTCCTCGAGGACCGGCTCCGCAAGAAGAACTGGAAGCGCTGGGGCACCTACCTCGCCGACCGGCAGTGGGGCACGGTGCGCGAGGACTACTCGGAGGACGGCGACGCCTGGCGGCACTTCCCCCACGAGCACGCCCGCAGCCGCGTGTACCGCTGGGGCGAAGACGGCCTGTTCGGCCTCACCGATCGGCAGTGCCGAATGTGCCTGTCGCTCGCCCTCTGGAATGGCAAAGACCACATCCTCAAGGAGCGCCTGTTCGGGCTCACCAACGAAGAGGGCAATCACGGCGAAGACGTCAAGGAGCTTTACTTTCACCTCGACGCCACGCCCACGCACTCGTACGCGAAGGCGCTCTACAAGTACCCTCAGGCCGCGTTCCCGTACGAAGAGCTGGTCGCGCGGAGCCGCGGCCGCGGCCGCGACGCGAGCGAGGTCGACCTCGAGGACCTCGGGGTGTTCGACGAGGGCCGCTACTTCGACGTGACCATCGAATACGCGAAGCGGAGCCCCAACGACCTCCTCGCCCGCTTCACGCTCGAGAACCGCGGGCCCGAGGCGGCGGAGCTCCACGTCCTGCCCACGCTCTGGTTTCGGAACGTGTGGGGCTGGGGTCGCGACGGCGAGGGCTACGGCCACGAGCCCACGATCTCGCGGGTCGGGCGGCGCACGCTGCGCGCCGTGTCCGACGCGCTCGGCCCCTACGTGCTCGAGGTCGAGCCCGTCGAGCAAGACGGCCGGCCGAGCGCGCAGCCCGCGTCGTTCCTCTTCACGCACAACGAGACCAACCGCGAGCGGCTCTACGGCGTCCCGAACGAGCGGAGCTCCGTGAAAGACGCGTTCCACGACGCGGTGGTGCACGGGCGCTACGACGCGACCTCCGCCGACGAGACAGGCACGAAGGCGGCGGCGCACGTCGTCGTCACGCTCCCGCCGGGCGGCCGCGCGGTGCTGCGCGTGCGCCTGTGCGACGAGGGCGAGTGGCAGCCCCTCGTCGAGCAGGTCGACGCCGAGGGCCCCTCGGCGAGCCCCGAGGAGCGGGCGGCCGCGATCGACGCGGTCTTCGCGGCGCGGGTCGCCGAGGCCGACGCGTTCTACGCCACGAAGACCGACGCCACGTGGTCGGCCGAGGACCGCGCCATCGCGCGCCACGCGTGGGCGGGCCTCTTGTGGACGAAGCAGTTCTACCACTACGCCATCAAGGAGTGGCTGGAGGGCGATCCCTCCCAGCCGCCGCCGCCGCCGGGGCGGGCGGAGCGCGCGCGAAATAGGGAGTTTTCGCACCACCTCTACAACCGCGACATCATCAGCGTCCCCGACAAGTGGGAGTACCCCTGGTACGCCGCGTGGGACCTCGCGTTCCACACGCTGCCGTTCGCCGTGATCGATCCCGACTTCGCGAAGGGGCAGCTCGAGCTCTTCTTGCGTGAGTGGTACATGCACCCGAACGGGCAGCTCCCCGCGTACGAGTGGAACCTCTCGGACGTGAACCCGCCCGTACACGCGTGGGCGGCCTGGCGCGTGTACAAGCTGAGCGCCCCGCGCGGGCAGCGCGACAAACGCTTCCTCGCGCACGTCTTCCAGAAGCTGCTCATGAACTTCACCTGGTGGGTTAACCGGAAGGACGAGGGCGGCAACAACCTGTTCTCGGGCGGCTTCCTCGGGCTCGACAACATCGGCCTCTTCGACCGAAGCAGCCCGCTCCCCGGCGGAGGCCACGTCGAGCAGGCCGACGGCACCGCGTGGATGGCGTTCTACTGCACCACGATGTTGGGCATGGCCGTCGAGCTCGCGGGGAGCGATCCCGCGTACGAGGACCTCGCCAGCAAATTCTTCGAGCACTTCGTCGCGATCGCCGAGGCGATGAACGAGCTCGGCGGCACCGGGCTCTGGAACGAGGAGGACGGCTTCTATTACGACCAGGTGACCGTGGGGAGCGCGTCGATCCCGCTCCGCGTGCGCTCGATGGTGGGCATCATCCCGCTCTTCGCCGTGCTCGCGATCGACGTCGACGTGCTCGAGGCGCTGCCGGGCTTCCGCAAGCGCATGAAGTGGTTCCTCGACAACCGCCCCGATCTCGGGCGGTTCGTGACCCGCCACACCCGGGCCGACGGGAGCGTCCACCGACTCCTGGCGATCCCGCCCGCGGACAGGCTCGTGCGCGTGCTCCGCTACGTGCTGGACGAGGAGGAGCTGCTCTCGCCGCACGGGGTGCGCTCGCTCTCGAAGGCGCACGCGCACCCGTACGAGGTCGAGCTCGGCGGCGAGGTCCGCCGCATCACCTACGTGCCCGGCGACAGCGACTCGGGCATGTTCGGCGGCAACTCGAACTGGCGAGGTCCGGTGTGGCTGCCGGTGAACCACCTGCTCATCGAGGCGCTCGACCGCTACCACTACTTCTACGGCGACGCGCTGAAGGTCGAGTGCCCCACGGGCTCGGGGCAGCTCATGGACCTGCGCGAGGTGGCGACGTTCCTCTCCCGACGGGTGGCGGGCCTCTTCCGTCGGGGGCCCACGGGCGCGCGGCCCTCGATGCCCGCGCACCCCGTGTTCGGCGATCTCCCGCTGTTCCACGAGTACTTCGACGGCGACACTGGCCGCGGCGTCGGCGCCGCGCACCAGACCGGCTGGACCGCGCTCGCCGTGCACGCGCTCGGGCGGTGAGCGCGCGGCTCAGGGCCGCGGGTGGTCCTGGAAGAAGCGCAGCACGACGTCGCCCCACGCCACCGCCGCGGGCGGTTTGCAGCTGAAGAAGAGGGTCTGCCCCGGCGCGCCCGCGCCGGGCTGGTCGGCGCCGCCGGGGACGCAGTGCCCGCGCAGGAGCAGCGGGAAGAGCGGCGGCGTGACCTCGGCGTCGTGGCGGAGAAACTCGTACGCCGTGCCCTTCGGGCTCACGTAGCGCGTGCGCTCGTGGAGCGCGTCGGAGGAGACCACCACCGGCGCCCCGAGCGACCACGCAGCCACCGCGGCGTCGCGCTGCTGGAGGCCCTTCGCGAACGGCACGAGCGCGTCCTTCGTGCCGTGCATCTGCAGGATGGGCACCTCGGCGGCGGGCGCCTCGCGCGCGTCGAACGGGCAGTCGAGGGCGAACGGGGGAACGCTGCCCGAGAGGGTGGTGCCGTTCGCCGCCGCGATGGGCGCGGCGGACGCGAGCTCGACCGCGTGGGCGCACACCATCCGCCAGGTCATCGCGCCGCCTTGCGAGAAGCCTGTAAAGTGCACGCGCTTGGGATCGACCGCGAGGGCGCGCCGGAGCTCGCCGAGGAACGCCCACACCTTCGCGTCGTCGGCGCCCGGCGTCCACGACGGGCCGAGCGGCCCCGCGGGCGCGGTGGGCTGCACCACGACGAACCCCTGGGCGCTCGCCTTGGCGCGGAGGCCCGTGCTCTTGTCTTGCAGCGCCGCGCTCATCGAGAGCCCGTGCACGTCGACGATCACGCCGCAGCCGCCGCGCGCGCACGTCGACGAGACCTCGACGTCGTACGTGATCCCTGCGCACGCGAAGACGTGGTGCCCGGCGGCGACCGACGTCGCGCAGCCCACCGGCCCCACGACGAGCGGCGGCCCGGCGTCGCCCGCGTCTGCCGCGTCGCC
>CAZHGG010000710.1:0-3879 GCA_964531755.1 uncultured Polyangiaceae bacterium | reverse complement strand
TCGTGCGAGGGCCGCGCCTCGTGAGCCCCCGACGCGGGGGTCGCGCGGGGCGCGGGCGCCGCGGGCGCGAGCGGCGCGAGCGGCGCGGGGCGCGCCTGCCCCAGGAACGTGGGGACGCCGGTCGACACCGAGGGGCGCTCCGCCTCGGTCGGGCCGAGCCGCGCGGTCATCGGGGCGGACTCGACCGCCGCGACGCGCGGCGCGGGGCCACCGAAGGCGGGCCCGAGGCCGAGCGCCGTGCGCTCGCTCTCGACGGCGACCGAGTCGACGAGCGTGCTGTCCGAGGGCGGTCCGGAGTCGGGCGCGACGCCCCCGAGCTCCATGGACGCCAGCAGCTGAGTCGCCTTCGCGCCGTCTTCGCTCGGGAGGCGCGCGGCCACGCGCAGCGCCGCCCAGAACTCCTTGACGCCGGGCCAGCGCTCCGCCGGGCGCAGGCACAGCGCGCGCGCGAAGACCGCCTCGACCTCCGCCGGGAGCGAGAGGCCTACGCGCGACGGCGAAGGGCGCGTCGCCGGATCGAGCGCCCCGTTCGCGAAGTCGCCGAGGTGCTCGCCGCTCATGACCGTGCGGCCCGCCATCGCCTCGAGGATGACGAGCGCGAGCGAGTAGACGTCGGTGTACGGGCCCACTGGCCCGAGCCGGTCGTCGAACTGCTCCGGCGCGCCGTAGGCGGGCGCGAAGATGCGGATCTGCCCGAGGGTCTGCGCGCGCGGCCCCACCGCGAGGCGCGACTCGTCGAGGACCTTCGCGACGCCGAAGTCGAGCACCTTCAGCCGAGGGCCGGCGATCGTGTTCGTGAGGAAGAAGTTGCCGGGGTTCAGATCGCGGTGGATCACGCCTTGGGCCTGGGCGTAGCTGAGGGCGTCGGCCGCGGTCGCGAAGAGCTCGAGGACCTCCGCCAGCGAGCGCTGTCGGCCGGCCTCGAACTCCGCCGCGAGCGAGCGGCCGTCGAGCCACTCCAGGATCATGTACGGCACGAGCTCCCTCGTGGCCGGGGCCACGGTGGTGCCTGCCGCGATGGTGCGTGCAATATGCAAGTTTCCCTGCGAGAGCTTGTAGTGAAGGCGGCTCTCGTCGCGGAAGCGCTGCACGAACGACTCGACGAGCGCCGGGCTGAGCTGCGGCGGCAGCTTCATGCACTTGATCGCGATGGGCTCGGAGAGGCCGAGGTGCTGCCCGGCGTACACGACGCCGAAGCCCCCCTCGCCCACGAAGCGCTCGACCCGGTACTGACCGTCGAGGAGCTGGCCGAGGAGTCCGAGCGGATCGGGGGTCATGGGTAGCTCCAGCTTACTGCGACGCGCGGAGGGGGCCCTATGTAAAACCCGCTCGAGCCGCGCGCGCGATCCCGGCCCCCGGCCCGCCGGGAGGCCGCTCGTGCCCCACGTGGGCGGCCCAGGCTCTCGAGCAGCGCGCCAGCCCGGCGGGAGTGTCTCCACGGGCGGGATGGGCCTACGCAGCGCCGCGCCTTCTCGGGTATCATGGAGCGCGTGACCGAAGCCGTCCCGACGAACGAGGCCATCATCCGCTCGCTGGGGGAGGAGCTCCCCGTCGGGGTGTGGGTGGCCCGGGCCCCGGGCGGAGAGCTCGTCTACGCGAACCGGAAGTTCCAAGAGATCCTGGGCATGGGCGCGCGGGACGACGTGGCCGCGGGGGGATACGCCGCGCCCTACGGGATCTGCGATCGGGCCGGGGCGCCCTACCCCGAGGACCGCATGCCGTTCGTGCGCGCCCTGGCGGAGGGGCGCGAGGTGGTCGCCGACGACATCGTCATCCACAGGCCCGACGGCGGGCGCGCCTACATACGCGCCACGGCGCGGCCCATCCTCGGGGAGGGTGGCGGCGTCACGCACGTCGTGATCGCCTTCATCGACATTTCGCGCGAGGTGGAGGCGGAGCGCCGACGCGAGGAGCTGCTCGTGCGGACCCGCCTGGCGGAGCGCATGGAAGCCGTGGGCAACCTCGCGAGCGGCGTCGCGCACGACTTCAACAACCTGCTCGCCGTGATCAAGGGGCTGGGAGAGGTCTTGCGGCGCGGCGAACGAGATCCGGAGAAGCTCGAGCACCTCCTCACGATCGACGAGATGGCCGACAGCGCCGCGAGGCTGACGCGCGGGCTGCTCAGCTTCGCGGGGCAAGGGAGGGGCGACTCGACCCCGGTCGACGTGGCGCGCGTCGTGTCCCGGCTCGGCGAGATGACGCAGCGCGCCCTGGACCGCGGCATCGACGTCGTGGTCGACGCGACGTCCCAGCTCGCCGTCCTTGGAGACGAGACGAGCCTAGAGCAGGCCGTGATGAACCTGGTGTTCAACGCGCGCGACGCGATGCCCGAGGGCGGCACACTCACGCTGCGCACGCGTGACGACGGGGCCCGAGTGATCGTCGAGGTGTCCGACACGGGCCCGGGGATCCCGAAGGAGGTGCGCAGTCGGGTCTTCGAGCCCTACTTCACGACCAAGGCGCTCGGCGCGGCGCGGGGCACGGGGCTAGGCCTCGCGACGGTGCACGGCGTCGTTCAGCGCCACCAGGGCACGATCGACATCCTCGACAACACGCCCACGGGCGCGCTCGTTCGCCTGACCTTCCCGGGGCGGCCAGCCGAGCCGTCGCTGAGCGAGCCGCGCCCGCTCGACACGCCACCGCGGGGCAGCGGGTGGATCCTCGTCGTCGACGACGACGCGCCCGTGCGACGCGCCACCGCCCTCCAGCTCACGGCGATCGGCTACGAGGTCCTGCAGGCCGACGGAGGCGCCCAGGCCGTCGAGCTCTACCGCGCGCGCGGGCGCGAGCTCCGCGCGGTTCTCCTCGACCTGAACATGCCCGGCATGAGCGGCGAGGCGACCTTTCGGGCGCTCCGCGCCATCGATCCGGAGGTTCGCGTGCTGCTCGTGACCGGCTTCTCGCTCGACGCGCGGGCGCGCGCCCTGCTCGACCTGGGCGCCGCGGGGTTCCTCGGCAAGCCGTGCGGCGTGGACGCCCTGGCGAGGGCGCTGGAGCGCGTCGTTCGTTGAAGAACAGTCCATGTTCGCGGAGCGCCTGCGCTTTGGGCTTCCCAGGGCTTCAGCCCTGGGGCAGCCCAAGGCGAGGTGCGCTACCGATTTCCGAACAGCTCTCGAGCCCCCCGCCGGCCTGCCTCAAGGCCCGCCGTAGTACGTGAGCCGGGCGGCGAGCGAGCCGTAGTTGACCTGCGAGTTGGCGGTGTAGGCCGTGCGGTAGCTGAGCTCGGGGGCGAGCGACACGTGCCCGCCGAGGAGCGAGAAGAGGCTCGTCTCGTAGAAGAGGCCGATGCCCAGCGCCGACTGGAAGCCCTCCACCGTCACGTAGCCGCGGGGGGCGGCCGCGTTCTCCGCCGCGTCGTCGGGCTTGACCTTCGCCTGGATCTTCACGTTTCCGACGCCGAGGTCGGCGGCCAGGCCGAGGTGCGCCAGGCCCTGAATCTTCGGGAAGGCGACGACCGCCGGGAACGCCTCGACGCGGAAGCCGGTGCCGCCGGCGGAGACCTCCCAGTCGTCGTTCCTGAAGCCGCCGCCGCCGAAGAGCACTCCGAAGTTGAAATAGTCGGTGAGCGCGCCGCCGATGACCATCTGGAAGCCTCCGCCGAGCATCGCGCCCGAGCTCGCGAAGTAGGCGGGGACGCCGATCTTCTGGACGTCGTTCGGGTAGCCCGACGCGGTGCCGACCGACTGGCCGAACGCCAGCGTGAGCATGAACCCCTTGCGGTACCGGTGCTTCACCTTCCGCCGCTCGGGGTCGGTCTCGAGCGGGGCGAGCGCGGACGCGGGCAGCGGCGGGGGCGGCGCCGACACCGCCACGATCGCCGTCCCGGGCTCGCGAAGTGGGCCGGGCGCACGCGGGGCGGACGCAGGCGCGACGGGGGGC
>CAZHGG010000709.1:2987-3891 GCA_964531755.1 uncultured Polyangiaceae bacterium | reverse complement strand
ACGGCCGCCGCGCCCGCGCGTCCGCGATCGCGCGCGCGCCGAAGACGCCCAGCATGACGAGCGGCGGGACCTTCGCGATCGCGTCGCAGGTCGCCATCTCGCGGATGACGCGGTCGCGGTCGCGAGCCTCCGCGCGCGCAGGCGGCGCCGCCAGCGCGAGCGCGCCGCCTACGAGCAGGCTCCACGGAGGGCGTCGAGACATCGCGCCCAGCGTACCCGTCGCCGTCGCCGCGTGTCTCGTCAGCGCGTCTCGGGGAGCGCCCGCGCCACGTCGGCGAACACCTGCGCGAGCCGCGCGGCGAAGCCCGGGTCATCGACGAAGACGCTCACGTTGCGGCTCTTCAGGAAGTAGTCGCCCTCCCAGTTGCTCGTCCCGAGCCACGCGCGCTCGCCGTCGATGACCATGTACTTTGCATGAATCACCCGGGCGAACGGCAGATCGCCGCCGGACCATGGCGGCACGTCGAGCACGCGCACGGTGGCGCCCGCGTCGCGGAGGGCGAGCAGCGAGGGCTCCTTCCCGTGCCAGCGGCCCACCTGGAGCGTCACGCGCACGCCACGTGCGAGCGCGCGGCGGAGGGCCGCGTCGAGGGTGAGGAACGGCGCGCCATCGCGCATGGCCGCCTTGTAGCCGAGGGCCTGCACGAGCACCTCGCGGCGCGCCCCGTCGAGGCGGGCTTCGAGCAGCGGCAGGTCCCACGCGACGCCCTCCGGGAGCGCGTCGCGGGGGCTGGCCGCGAAGTGGAGCGAGGCGCCGGTGGGCTCCGGCGCGAGCGGGGGCGACGCAGGGGCCTCGCCGCCGGACGCGCGGAAGTCGCGACAAAATGGGGCGGGGGGGGGGGGGGCCGGCCCCGGGGGGGGGGGGGGCCGGCCCCGCACGGGGGGTTGGGCGGGCGGGGGGGAG
>CAZHGG010000709.1:0-2977 GCA_964531755.1 uncultured Polyangiaceae bacterium | reverse complement strand
GTCGGCGACGAGGCGGGTGACCACGCTCGGGTCGCGGGTGCGCAGGCCGAGCTCGTGGATGTGCTCGAGCGAGCGGTAGTCGAAGTTCTGGCTGCCGACGTACGCCTCGCGCCCATCGACGACGAAGTACTTCGCGTGCAGGATCCCGCCGCCGTAGAGGCGCTTGCCGTCGGCGCGTCGGAGGTCGACGCCGGGCGTGGCCGCGAGGGCGTCGGGCAGCTCGGGGTACTTGGCGTAGAACGCCTCCTCGACGAGGACGCGCACGCGCACGCCGCGCGCTGCGGCCCGCTGGATCGCCGCGACCACCGGCGTGAGCGCGGACGGGCGCGCGCTCGGCGGGGCGTCGCTCAAGTAGAACTCGGCGAGCTCGACGCTCTCGCGGGCGCCGTCGATCATGGCGATCCACACGCCCGCCGCGTCGGGGATGTCGGCGTGATCGAGGGCCGTCTCCAGGGGCCACGACTCGACGAGCGCGCAGTCGAGCACACGCGGCGCGCTCCCGCGAGGCGGAGCGGCGCGCGGCCCGGGCGCGCCGCACGAGGTGATGGCGATGGCGAGGGCGAGCGCCGTCGTGGCCGCCCGCTGGACCCCGGGCCTCACTTCTTACGGTCTTTCACCACGTTCTCCACCGTCGCGCGGAGCGCCTTCAGGTTGGTGGAGCCCGCGACGATGAGCATGAAGCCCCACGACGACTGGTCGATCGGGACGTAACGGTTCGGGAGCTCGAAGGGGTTCAGCGCGTAGGTCTTGCCCCAGCCGTGGGAGCCCTCGATGCCAACCACGAACTCCGTGCCCTCCGTGTACGTGGCGAAGCCGAGCGAGCCTGACGCGCGGTTCATCCGGGGGAAGGCGAACGCGTTGAGCTCGCCAGGCGCGAGGGCCGCCGAGCGCGGCGGCGTGGAGGTGAAATCGGTGGAGACCCCGGCGAGGATGCCCAGCCACGGGCGCACGAAGCGCTCCACGCCGAACCCCGTGTTCACCACGGGCTGCGTGTCCGTCGAGAAGGTCTGGTCGGCCGTGGGGCTCGCACCGGTCCGCGTGTCGAACGAGCTCACCGAGAGCCTCGCCTCGGTCGAGCGCGCGCGCGGGAAGTGGACCGAAGCGTCGAGCTCGAGGCGGGTCCCGGGGAGGTCCGCCGAGATCCCCGCCCCGAGCTTCGCGGGCGTCGAGGCTCGGAACGAGCCCTCGCCCCGGCGTGACGAGGCGTAGTCGTCGCTGCCCGAGTATTGCGTCTGGTAGAGGGACGAGAACGAGCCGAGCACGTGGAGGGACGGGACCGTGGCCGCGAAGCCGAGCTGGTAGTGGTTGTCCACGCGGTAGGTGACGCCCAGGGTCGCGTTCACGTCGATGCTCGCGCCGCTGGCGACGTTGTCGAGCGCGGTGGCGAGGTAGCGCCCGTCGGCCGAGTAGATGCTGGTGTTCCCCGACGAGAGGTCGTCGAAGTTCGCCGCGAGCGCCGCGATGGAGGCCCCCACGGCGAGCTCCTCGGTCACGTTCACGCTGTACGCGGGGCCGACCGAGAAGCGGCTCCACTTGTGGAGGAACGACTGGCCCTGCTCGACCCGCGTCGCGCTCGACCCGCCGCGGTAGCCGATGGCGAGGCGTGACTGAACGTCGCGCTCGAGCGTGCCGAAGCAGAGGGAGGCGCGGTGCCGCGGGGCGTTGTCTTCGGTCTTGCCGCTGAGGTTCACGAAGAAGCACAGCGTGGAGGGGATGAGGTCCACCTCGGTCGTCGTCAGCCGCGTCTCGTCGAGCTGGAGATCCCCGAAGGCGGCCTGATCCACCGCGCCCGGGCGATGGAACTGCGGGGCCGACGTCGAGCGAAACTGGAGGAAATTCGCGGAGAACGCGAAGCCCGAGTCGTCCACGTGGGCGATCGTCGCGGGGTTCAGGAAGGGCGCCGCGCCGTCGCGCGCGGTCGCGATCCCGGTGCCGCCCATCAGGGCGGAGCGGCCGCCGAGCGGCGCCGAGCGGTAGTTGCCCTGGGCGCGCGCCGCTCGCTCGAGCGGCAGGGAGCCCAGATGCAAGGCCAGCGCACACACGGTCGCGAGCGAGGCCAAGCGTCGCGCGCGCAAGAGGATCTTCATTACTGCCGCGAGGGTAGCAACTCTGGGAGGCTCACGAAAGGAACCCCCCTCTCTGTCACCTCCCGGATCGGTCGAGGTGACGAACAGGGCGGCGGACCCGGTCACGCCCCGTCAGTCGCGGCTTGCGTCTCGAGGCGGCGGCGCCCCGTAGGGCGGTTGGATGTTCACGTCGGGGCCGGCGTCTGGAGGCGGCGGTGCCCCGTAGGGTGGCTGGATGTTCACGTCGGAGCCGGCGTCTGGAGGCGGCGGCGGGGGGGACGCGTCTGGCGGTCGCCCGTACGGCGGCGCCGCGGTGACGTCTGGCGTCGCGTCCCTGGCCAGCCCGTCCGCGTCGGCGCCCGAGTCGGAGGAGCCCGAGGTCTGGCCCCCGCACGCGACGCCCGCGACGACGAGGGTGGCGCTGCCGAACACCAGCGCCGCGCGGGTGGCGCGGGAGAGCGGCTCGGGGACGCCGGCCGCGTCGTGCGACCCGCAGAAGGGGCAGGGACCCTCGCTGGCGCGAAAATGGCGGGAGCAAGACGCGCAGAGCCGGAGAGCCATCGTGGCATGGTCTCGCTTGGTGTGCCCTCCGTCCACCGATATTCTTCCCCATGCACCCCACCCTGCCCCTCGGCGAGGCGGGCGAAATGAGGCGAGGCGAGGCGGCGTCCTCGTGAAGGACTCCGCGCGCGTGACCTGCGATTCCAGCTGCGCCGGGCGCCCGAGAAAGCGCACGCCGTTGCGCAGACGTCTCCGTCCGCTGCTATATGCTTTCCCCGTGGGATGATGGGGGCGAACGTGACGAAGAGGCCACCGGGCGGGGCGCGCGACGACGACCCGCATGAGCGCGAGACGGCGCCGCCCGCGCCGCCCGCGGCGCCGCGCGCGGAGCCCGACGGCCCCACCTCGTA
>CAZHGG010000708.1:0-3914 GCA_964531755.1 uncultured Polyangiaceae bacterium | reverse complement strand
GCTCCGGGGGCGGCGACGCGGGGGCCGGCCGGGCGCACGCCGCGGACGCGACCACGCACGCGCACGCCCACGCCGCCCCGAGGGCCGCCCGCGGGTCTCTCCCCTGCACGAGCGCCCGCGCGCCCCTCGACGATGGCGTCTGCACCATCCCGCGAGGCTACCTCACGGCGGCCGCTCGCGCGCGCCCTCGCACTTCGCGGAGGCGCGGCCTGGGCGTGTGCTAGTGTCGTCCCCGTGTTCGGGATGGGCTTCGGCGAGCTCGTTGTGCTCGTGATCGTGGCGATTGTCGTCGTCGGTCCGAAAGACTTGCCCAAAATGCTCCGAAAGCTCGGGCAGTGGTCCGGCAAGCTCCGCCGCATGGCCGGCGATCTGCGCGCGCAGAGCGGCATCGACGACGTGCTCCACGCCGAGGGCCTCGGCCAAGACATCGCCGAGATCCGCAAGCTCGCGCGCGGCGAGCTCGACAGCGTGTCGCGCAGCGTGCGCCTCGACGACGAGCCCGCGTACGCGTCGACGACCAGCCACGACGCCGACCTCACCTCGGGCTACGTCTCCGAGGAGCGCGAGCACCCGCAGGTCGGCCCCGACGGGTTCGACGCGATGCCCGACACGTCCTTCGTGTACGGCGGCAGCTTTCCGCGCTCGCCGCTCGACCGGGATCCGCTCTACCGCACGGGCGCGCTCGACGGCGTCATCCCCGATGATCCGCCCGAGCCGGAGGACACGAGCGCGCTCGACACCGATCTTGCGGCGGCCCCCGCGCCCGAGGCCGCGCCCCGCCCGCCCGGCCTCGACGACGTCACCGCCCGGAGCGCCGCCGCCGGTGACGGCCCCGCCACCGACGGCCCGAGCACGGGGGCGCCATGAGCGACGGCGACGAGCTCACCCACGTCGAGCCCGAGGCCGACGTGCACATGACGATCTGGGAGCACATCGCCGAGTTTCGCTCGCGGGTCATCAAGGCGGCCCTCGGCACCCTCTTCGGCGCGTCGATCTGCTGGGCCTACAAGGAGCGCCTGCTCTTCCTGCTCGAGCGGCCCTACTACAAGGTCTGGGCCGAGCACTTCCCCGGCACGAAGCTCGAGCTCCAGACCCTCGCGCCGGCGGACGCATTTGTAAACTACATGCAGCTCGCCATGACCGGCGGCGTGCTCATCGGCGCGCCGGTCATCTTCTACCAGCTCTGGGCGTTCGTGAGCCCCGGCCTCTACGCGAAGGAGAAGCGGTACATCGTGCCCTTCGTCTTCTTCTCGACGGGGCTCTTCCTGTCGGGAGTGGCGTTCGCGTACTTCGTCGCCTTCCCCTTCACGTTCAACTACTTCTTCTCGCTCCTGGGCAAGGTGGACGACGGCGGCAACATGCTGCTGGTTTCCCGCCCAACCATGGAATATTACTTGGATTTTACGACCCGAATGCTGCTCGCCTTCGGCTTCGTGTTCGAGCTGCCGCTCTTCATCACGTTCCTCGCGATCGCGGGCATCGTGACGCCAAAGCAGCTCGTCAAGTTCAGCCGGTGGGCGATCCTCTGCTCGTTCATCGCCGGCGCGATCGTCACCCCCGGCCCCGAGGTGACGAGCCAGATCGCGGTGAGCGGCGCGCTCTGCGCCCTGTATTTCATCTCGGTGGGCGTGGCGTTCCTGGTGGCGCCAAAGCCGCGCGAGGACGCCGCCAAAGAGGAGACATGAAGCCATGAACCGCGGAGTGAGCCCCGGAGGGGCGAACGACGGTCGATGCCAAGCGACCGAAGGGAGTACGGCATGAAGCACGCCCGCGCCACCATCGACTGCGACGCCCAGACGTCCGGGTTCGCCGCCGCTTACCTGCGCACGGCCGGCGACGAGTGCGCGTTCGTCGAGTGCTACACGAACGCCGCTGTGCCCACGCTGCTGGCGGCTCTCGCGGACGCGGGTCGGCGCCCGGAGGACGTGCGCTACGTCGTGGTCACGCACGCACACCTCGACCACGCGGGCGGCGCGAGCAGCCTCATGGCGGCGTGCCCGCACGCCACCCTCCTCGCGCACCCGCGCGCGGCGCGGCACCTCATCGATCCGACGAAGCTCGTCGCGAGCGCGAAGCAGGTGTACGGCGAGGCGCGCTTCGCCGAGCTCTACGGGGTGATCGCGCCCATCCCCGAGGCGCGCGTGCGCGTGATGGAGGACGGCGACACGTTCACGCTCGGCGACGCGACGCTCACCACGCTCCACACCGCGGGCCACGCGAAGCACCATTTCGTCGTGCACGATCCCGCCACGGACACGGTGTACACGGGCGACACGTTCGGCCTCGTGTACCCGCACCTCCAGCGGGCGGGCACCTTCGCGTTCGCCTCCACGACGCCCACCGACTTCGACGCCGCGGAGGCCGTGAAGAGCCTCGACCGGGTGCTCGCGCTCGGCGAGCCGACGGTGTGCCCGACCCACTACGGCGAGGCCCGCGACGTGCGCCGCATCGCCGACCAGGTGCGCCGCTTCGTCGAGCTCTCCGAGGGGTGGGTGGCCGAGGCCGCCGCGAGCGACGCGCCGATCGACGCGCTCACCCGGAGCCTCGAGGCGCGCATGCGCGAGGGGCTCGACGCTGCGGCGCGCGAGGTGGGGCTCACGCTCGGCCCGAGCGACTGGGCGTCCCTCGAGGTCGACGTCACGCTGAACGCCCAGGGCCTCGCGTTCGTGGCCCACAAGCGCCGCTCGGCCTGAGCGGGCCGCGGCGCGGACGACCGGAGCGGGCGCGCGCGGGCGGGCTAAGGGTCCTGTCCGGGCTGGAGGCGCTCGCCGAACACCACCATGCCCACGGCGCCCGCGCCCGCGACGAGGCCGAGCGCCACGACGGCCGCGGCCATCCAGGGGCTCTCCGCCGACCGCGAGAGGGGCAGCGCGCGGAGGAGGAGGCCGAGGCCCGACGGCACGAGCGCCCAGAGCGCCACCGCCAGGGCGCCGAGGCGCCTCGGGGCGCGGGTCGCGAACGCGGCGACGCCGAGCGCCGCGACCAGCGCGTGCCCCACGGTGAGCACGAGCTGAAACAGGACGGAGAGAGGCCCGAGCGGCGGCAGCGCGCGGAGGACGGTCCCCGCGGCGAACACCGCGAGCGCCGCGCCGAAGAGGTGCGCGGCGCGCGCGCGGAGGGCCGTCGTCGCGAGCACGGCGCCGAGCGCGACCGAAGCGGTCATGGAGACGAGCGCGTCGAGCGCGTGGAAGAGGGCGCCGCCAGGCACCGCGCGCGGGTAGTACGGGAGCGCTGACGCGAGCGAGACGACCACGTTCGCCGCGAGCAGCGCCACGAGGAGGCCCGGGTTCAGCGGCGCGCCGCCCACCGCGTGCACGGCCGGCCCCCCACGGTAGGGATCGCCGGAGGGGCCCGCGGCGATCTCGAGCCGCTCGTCGGTCTGGAGGTGCTTGCGGGGCCCCATTCCAAGGAGCACGCCCGACAGCGCGGCCGCGACGGCGAACGGCAGGGCCGCGAGGCCGAGGGCCCACGCCACGCCGAGCCGCGCGCCGAGGGTGCCGAACCCAGTCGACGCGAAGGCCGCGGCGTCGACCACCGCGTACCCCGTCGCCACCGCCGCCGCCACACGGCGGAAGCGCGCGCCGGTCGGGGGGACCTCCTCGAGCATCACCGCGAGCGGCACGACGCGGAAGACGCCCGAGCCGAACGCCACGGCCGCGTAGCCCCACACGCCCACCCCGGCGCACGCCAGACAGCCCGCCGCCGCCACGAGCGCGCCGACGAGCCCGGTCAGGCGCGCGCCCAGCGCGTAGGCGAGCGGGCCACCGACGAGCACGCCGACCGTCGTGAAGAGCGCCGCCACGGTGTACACGCCGCCGAGCGGCACACCGTCGCCCGACGAGAGCAAGTAGAGCGACGTGCGGGTGCCATAATACGCGAAGCGCTCGGCGCCCATGGCGGCGACCGCGAGCGCG
>CAZHGG010000707.1:0-3929 GCA_964531755.1 uncultured Polyangiaceae bacterium | reverse complement strand
GGGCGCGGAGCGCGGCGTCCCTCACGCGCTCGCGGCCGCGCGGCAGGCGGCTCG
This sequence comes from uncultured Polyangiaceae bacterium, assembly GCA_964531755.1. Lineage (GTDB taxonomy): Bacteria > Myxococcota_A > Polyangia > Polyangiales > Polyangiaceae > JAAFHV01. The sequence continues at coordinate 3,875 of CAZHGG010000707.1, read as the reverse complement.
GAGCGGCGCGGTCGAGGCCCAGGTGGGGTTTGCGCGCCTGGCGGCGACCCTCGCGGAGACCGCGGATCCGGCCTCACGCGCGGAGGCGGCGGTCGAGGTCGCGCGCGCCGAGGTGACGGCGTTGGATCTCGCGCACGCGCCAGCGAGCGCGTGGCGGGCGCTCGAGCTCCTGGCGGCGTCGGGCGCGAGCCCGGAGGATCAGGCCGCGTTCATCGCGGAGATCGCCCGCGAGCTGAAGCTCAGCGGCGTGCCCGCGACGGTGTGGCGGGCGCTCGTCGAGCGCGGGCGTGGGCTCGTCGGAGCGGGCAGCGGGCTCGTGGCCGATCGGCTGGCGCTCCTCGTCGACCGGCTCGAGGTGCTGGCGACCGGGCGCGCGCACGTCGCCGCGTGGCTCGGGGGAGAGGCCGAGGTCGTCGCGCGCCTGAGGGCCGGAGGTGACGAGCACGACTTGGCGCTGACGGTCGACACCCACGAGGCGCGCGCGCGCGAGGAGACCGCTGTCCTGGCCGCGCGCGCGCGCACGTTCGCCGAGCCGCTCGCGGCGCTTCGGGTCCTGGACGCGGCGGCGCGCGACGTCTTCTTCCGCGACGGCGACATGGCCGCCGCGGTGGCGCTCGCCGAGGAGGTCGAAGAGCGCGCGCTGCGGGTCGGATCGGTGCGCTACGAGGTCGCGGCCGGGGTCGTCATCACCTGCGCCACAGCCTGCATGGGGCGGCTCGACGTGGCGCGCAGCACCTTCGAACGCGCGGCGGACGCGGGCCTCCGGCTCGGGCAGCGCCACCGCCTGCACGCCATCGGGCCCCTCGCCTCGCGCCTGGTGATCGCGTACATCGAAGGCGCCGAGCGCCCGGCGTGGGAGGCGATCGCGGACGATCTCGAGGCGATCGTGCAGAGCCCGACCACGCTCGAGGGGCCGTTCGGCCACGTCGCGCTGCAGCTCGCGGTGATGGCTTCGGGGCTCGCCGGCCGGAGCGAGGCGTGCGCCGAGCTCATGGTCATCGCGCTCGACGCGGGCGAGCGCAGCGCGAAGCCGTACACCGAGACCGGGGCCCTGCGCGACTGCGTCGCGATCGGGCTCTGGACCTCTGGCGGGCCCGAGGCGCTGGTGCGGCGCGCGGCGGCGAGCACGTGGCGGGTCCGCGGGGCGGATCGGGCCTCGTTCTCGTCGCCGGCGCTCTCGGCCGCGCGCCTCGAGACCCTCCTCGCGCGCGCCGACGGGCGCCTCACGGAGGCGGCGGAGGCGCTCGCGGCGCGCTTCGCGGCGGCGCGGGCCGAGCTCACCCTGGCGAGCCAGCACGCGCTCGTGCCCGTCGCCCGCCTCGACGAGGCCGAGCTTTGGCAGGCGATCGAGCCGGCCCGGGCGCGCGCCGCGCTGGCCGAGGCGATCGAGGGGTTCGAGCGCTTCGGCATGCCCGGGTGGGCGGCGAAGGCGCGGCGCCTGGAGGCGACGCTCGACGCGGGTGCGGCGCGGCCGCCGGGCGGACTCACGCCGCGCGAGGCCGAGCTCCTCGGGCTCCTCGCGCAGGGGCTCGCGAACAAGGAGATCGCGAGCCGACTGTTCATCAGCGTGCCGACCGTCGAGCGCCACGTCGCCAACATCTACGACAAGATCGGCTGCCGCGGGCGCGCCGCGGCCACCGCCTGGGCGCTCAAGCACGGCCTCGGCAGCCCGACCATGTAGGGCGCCCGCCGCGTCAAAATGATGGTTTTCCAGGATGGCAGGGGGCCTGCGCGGGACGCCATGGTGAGCGTGCACCGCGGCGGTGCGCACACGAACAAGAGGCTGCCATGACGACCGACACGACGACGTTCCACGAGGTGCTGGGGGTTCGGATCGCCTGCGACGACCGAGGCGCAGGCCGGAGCGCAGGGGGCCGACCGCTCCTGTTCCTCCACGGCTTCGGCGGCGACCGCACCGACTGGGGGGCGCTGATGGACGCGTTCCAGGCCGAGCGGCGCGTGGTCGCGTTCGACGCCCCCGGCCACGGCGAGAGTGACCCGTCGCCGCGCGGGTACGCCATCGAGGCGCGCGCGTTCGGGCTCGGCAAGGTCGCGCGCGCCCTCGGGCTCGAAGGCGCGGTGCTCGTGGTGCACTCGCAAGGCGGGCTCGGGTTCGAGGCGGTGAGCGAGAACCCGGGGCTCTTCTCCGCGCTCGTCACGATCGACGCGCCGCTGTTCGCCCCGCCGGAGGTGCGCGGCGCGTTCGAGGGGCTCCTCGGCGGGCTCCGCTCGGAGCACTGGCGCGCGGCGCTCGAGGGCATGCTCGGCCAGGTCGCGTTCCTCCCGACCGATCCGGCCGACGTGCGCGAGGCGGTGACCGCGCGCATGCTGGCGATGCCCAAGGACGTGCTGGTCGCGACCTGGGCCGCGTTCTTGGCCCACGATCCCGCGCCCGCGATCGCGCGCTGCCCCGTGCCGGTGCTGCAGATCGAGTCGACCATGCCGAGCGATCGCGCCGCGCTCATGGCGGCCAACCCGCGCGTCGAGATCGGGCGCGTCGTCGGCAGCGGGCACTTCGCGCAGCGTGTCGTGCCCGAGCAGGTGGCCGCGATGATCCGCCGCTTCGTCGCGCTGCGCGCGGCCTGAGCTACGGCGTGCGCGCACGAGGTCGAGGCGCCCGAGCGAGCGCCACCTCCCGCCACGCCGGCGCTCGGCGCCCACGACCGTCTCTCCGGACGCTCGGGGCGATAGGTGCATCATGCACCCTTCGACCCCCCAGGCGCGTGCGCCCGTCCGGAGGCGGTCAGCGCCGCTCGAACCGCAGCACGGCGCCGTGCGCGCGCGCCTCGGCGCGCACGAGCCACCCGCCCGCGTCGACCGCGAGCAGCGTGACCGGCCCGCGCGCGCCTCCCGCGGGGGTCACCTCGAAGCGGCGCACCGCGAGCGGGCCCCGCGTGGTGGTGAGCGTGGCGTCGGGCACGCGCGTCACGACCACGGGGCGCTCCGTGAGCGTGACGTCCGAGCCGAGCGCGACCTCGCGCCTCGGCAGCTCGAGGGCACCGCCCGGGCCGAGCCGGGCGGCGCGGAGCGCGAGCAAGATCGACGGGGCCACGAAGCCCGCGGCCGTGAGCTCGACGCTCGGCGCGAGTGGCTCGTCGCGGGCGAGCGCGAGGCCCGGGAGCAGGGTGCCGGTGAGGTGGACGAGCGGCGCGCCAGCGCGCCGCTCGATGGCGACCCGGCCTCGCCCCTGCGGCCCGTCGCTCTCGAGCAAGAAGCGGCCGGACTCCAGCGCGAGGGTCGTGCGCTGGCCGCTGTGGGCGTTGAGCGCCTGCGCGCGCACGCGGCGGTCTCCGCCCTCGTCGCGCCCGATCATGACGCGCTCGCTGCCGAAGTGGACGTCTCGCCAGATCACGTCGAACGTCGCCTCGAGCTCCGGCGTGTCGGCCGCGCCCGTCAGCGCCGGCAGGCCGGCGAACGCGGTCTCCACGCCGTCGATCGTGCGGGCAGCTTCGACGAGCAGCGCGTCGAGCTCGCTCGCCTGCACCCAGCGCCCGCGCGCCATCACCCCGGCGATCGCCTTCGTCGCGGCGATGTCGGCGCGCGGATCGCGGTCGAGGAGGAGCAGGTCGGCGCGCTTGCCGGGCGCGATCGTGCCCACCTCGGCCTCGGCGTGGAGGAACTCGGCGGCGTCGTGCGTCGCCACACGGAGGGCCTCGTACGGCGTGAGCCCGAGGCGCACGAGGTGGGCGAGCTCGTCGTGCAGGGCGAAGCCAGGCACCACGAGCGGGTTGCCGGGATCGGTGCCCGCGAGCAGGCGGCCACCGGCGGCGTGGACGGCGCGCACCGCGGCGTCGATGAGGCGCACCCACGCGGCGTCGCGCGCGAGCTCGCCCGCGTCGTCGGCGCCCGGCTCCCACGCGGCCCGCGAGGCGGCC
>CAZHGG010000706.1:0-3937 GCA_964531755.1 uncultured Polyangiaceae bacterium | reverse complement strand
GCCGCGCTCTCATCTCGTTCACGTGGGACGTCCGCCTGGAGCCGACGCGGTGAGGAGGGAAAAGAGCCGTCGTTTCATGGACCTTCGTGCACGCCCAGCCACCGGCAGGATGCCCGCTTCGGGTCGCCCTGTAAAGCGAGCGCGCGCGGCCGGCGCGCGGCCGCCGCCGCGCGCGCGGCGGCAAGGAGCCGAACGTGCGCCCCGTTTTCGGGGTGACGTGGCCCCGCATTCTCAGTTAAACCCGGCCAATGTCCGAGCGCGACCCCTCCCTAGCTGCACGCGATCCCGAGCTCGCGGAGCTCATCGCACGCGAGAACCTCCGCGAGCACGAGAGCCTCCGCCTCATCGCGAGCGAGAACTACGCGTCGCGCGCGGTCATCGAGGCGACGGGCTCATGCCTCACCAACAAGTACTCGGAGGGGTACCCGGGCAAGCGCTACTACGAGGGCCAGGAGGTCATCGACCAGGTCGAGGAGCTCGCGATCTCACGGCTCACGACCCTCTTCGGGCGCACGGCGGTCGACGCGACAGGCCTGCACGTGAACGTGCAGCCGTACTCCGGCAGCCCCGCGAACCTGGCCGTGTACCTGGCCTTCTGCAAGCCCGGGGACACGGTCATGGGCCTCGCCCTGCCGGCGGGCGGGCACCTCACCCACGGCCACACCGTCAGCATCACCGGGAAGTACTTCAAGAGCGTCCCGTACGGGGTGCGCGCGTCGGACCACCGCATCGACCTCGACGAGGTGCGCGCGCTGGCCAAGGAGCACCGGCCCCGCGTGCTCTGGGCGGGCACCACGGCCTACCCGCGCACGCTCGACTGGGCGGCCTTCCGGTCGATCGCGGACGAGGTGGGCGCCGTGCTCGCCGCGGACATGGCGCACATCTCGGGGCTCGTGGCCGCGGGCGTGCACCCCTCGCCCATCGGCGTCGCGGACGTGGTGACGTCGACCACCCACAAGACCTTCCGCGGGCCGCGCGGGGGCATGATCTTCTGCAAGGCGGAGCACGCGAGCGCGATCGACAAAGCGGTGTTCCCCGGCCTGCAGGGCGGCCCTCACAACAGCGCGACCGCCGGCATCGCGGTCGCTGCGGGGGAGGCGCTGCTCCCCTCGTTCGTCGACTACGCGAAGGCCGTGGTCGCGAACGCGCAGCACCTGGCCGCGTGCCTGATGGCCAAGGGCTTCGCTGTCACCACCGGCGGCACCGACAACCACCTCATGTTGGTCGACATGAGCTCGAAGGGGACGACCGGGAAGGTGGCCGCGAAGGCCCTCGACCGCGCGGGCATCGTCCTCAACTACAACGCGGTGCCGTTCGATCCTCGCAAGCCGTTCGACCCCTCGGGCATCCGCCTCGGCACGCCGGCCGTCACCTCGCGCGGCATGGGCACCTCCGAGATGGAGCGGCTCGCGGACTGGATGGACCAAGCCTGCACCGCCCCGAGCGACGGGGCGCGCCTCGCGCGGATCGCGGGCGAGGTGCGCGAGCTCTGCGGCGGCTTCCCGGCGCCGGGTCTGCGGCTCTGATGGCGCCCCGCGCCTCACGCGGGCCGATCGCCGCCGGGGCGGCCGTGGCGCTCTTGGGCGCCCTCGCGCGCCCCGCCGCGGTGCACGGCGAGCCCGCGTCCACCGTGGCGCGCGCGGCCCCCGTCGCGATGCGTGCGCGGAGCGCCGAGGCCGAGCTCCGGGCCGCGGTCGCGCCCGCCGAGGCCACCCCGACCGTCACGTACGAGCGCTGGCACGGCACGAGCTTCGGCGCCTACCTCGCCCCGAAGGGCGCGTTCTGGGCGGAAGACGGCGGCATCGACGTCGTCGTTCACTTCAACGCGGCCATGCTCGCGGGGCGCTCCTGGCAGGCGAGCGGGGCCAACGCGGTGATCGTGAGCGCGGCCTTCGGGTCGTTCGGGAGCGGCGCCTACCAAGAGGCGATGGCCGACCCCGGCCGCTTCGGCCGCATGGTCGCGGAGGTGGTGGCCTCGGTGGCGGCCCAGCGGAAGCCCGGCGCGAAGCTCCACGTGCGCCACCTGGGCCTGGTGGCGTGGAGCGCCGGGTTCGGCGCGGTGGGCCGCATCCTGGCCGTGCCGCGCTACTTCGAGCAGCTCGACAGCGTGATCCTCCTCGACGCGCTCCAAGCCGGCTACAAAGATCCGTCGCGCGGCGCGGCGCAGGGCGCCGACCACGTGTCCCTCACGGGGCTCGCGCCCTACATCCGCTTCGCCCGCGAGGCGATGGCCGGCCGCAAGCAGCTCGTCATCACCCACACGAGCATCGTCCCGCCGCAGTACGCGAGCACGACCGAGGCGACGACGGCGCTGGCCGCGGCCGTCGGCGTGGCGCCCCACCCCACGAACGAGCCCCTCGGCGCCATGGTGCGCACCTACCGGGTCGACGAGGGCGGGCTGCACCTGCAAGGGTTCGAGGGCGCCGGCCCCGGCGACCACATGCGGCACCTCCACTTCGTGGGCGACGTCGTGCGCGAGTTCCTCGTGCCGCGGTGGAGCGCCGCGGTCGCGCCCTAGCCTCACCCGGCGAGCGCCGCCCGCGCGACCACCACGAGCCCCGCCACGAGCAGGACGGCGAACACGCCGGTCGCGAAGCGCTCCTTGGGGATCTTCGCGTGCGCCCGCTCGCCCACGAAGATGCCGAGGGCGACGGAGGGGAGCAGCAGCGCGCTCACGCGCAGGGTGCCGCCGTGCACCGCCCCGCGCTGAATGTAGGTGGCCACGAGGGCCAGGTTGAGCACCAGCCAAAGCGCGCTCAGCGTGGCGCGGAAGCGCGACTTGTCCCCGCCGAAGCGCCGCCCCGCGACGTACACCGCCACCGGCCCGCCCGCGCCGAACGCCCCGTGCATCGCGCCGGCGAGCAGCAGCAGCAGCGTCGCGAGCGGCGCAGGCAGCGCCGGCGGGGTCTCCTCGGGCACCTTCGGCCGCGCGAGCTCGCGCGAGGCGAGCAGGACGACGAAGACCCCGAACGCGCCGCGCAGGACGCGCCCGTCGATCCCGCGCGAGGCGAGGATGCCGAGGGGCAGGCCGAGCAACATGAGCGGCAAGAGGCGCAGCCCGAGCAGCCGGAGGTCGATGAACTTGGCGTGGCGGGCGGCGAGGAACGTCGAGAGGGCCACGTTCACGGGGATGACGCGGAAGAGCAGCTCGTCGAGCGGCATGAGCAGCACGCCGAAGGACACGACGATGACGGTGCCCCCGAAGCCGAGGGTGGCCTCGACGGCGAACGCGGCGAACACGAGGATCGCGAGCGCGAGCGTCACGGCGCGCCCCGCCGCGCGTGGACGCAGAGGGCGAAGCAGCGACGGCTTCGGCGGGGGCGGGACATCGGGCGAGCAGCTCGCGAGGGGTGGCGCGGGGCGCGCCGGGCACTCTAGCAGGGCGCCCGCCTCCGCCGGGCGCTCGCCGCGCTCACTTCATGAAGATCGCCTCGACCTCGGCGAAGCTCGGCAGCGGCACCTTCACGTCGCCGCGAAAGAACAAGCCGTAGAGCTCGTCGTACAGGCGGTCGAACGCGCGCGCCGTGAACGAGGCGAGCACGCGGCTCTCCATTGGCGCGGAGTCGTCGATGCGGAACACGCTGCGCTCGCGCGTCCGCGTGGCGGCGACCTCCGGCGGCGGCAGGGTGAGCGAGAAGCCCTCGGGGCGCCGCGGCCAGACCTCCAGCGTCACGTCGAAGCGGACTTCGGCCAGCGTCACCTCCCCGCCCTCGAACGGCCGGGAGACCGGGCTCCGGGCGGCGTAGCGCACGACGAGCGCCGGCGACCGTGGCGCGCGCGGGCCGCGGGCGAGGCGGAGCTCGAGCACACCGGGAGGGCACACCTCGGCGAGCACGACGGCCAGCGCGCGGGCCGTCTCGCGCTCGCGGGCGTCGAGCGACGCGAGGAGGGGCTTCGACCCGAGCGCCGGCGCGACCTCGCGCTCGAAGCGCAGGTC
>CAZHGG010000705.1:0-3940 GCA_964531755.1 uncultured Polyangiaceae bacterium | reverse complement strand
GTTCGCCCAATCTTTTTTTTTGGGTTGGGGCCCCCCCCCGGGGGGGGGCCCATTTCGGGGCGCCCCATTTCGGGCGCGCAACTGATGGCGCCCCACTTCTGGCGCGCCAAGAGTGGCGCAATCTTGGACGAAACACACTCTCTTCGACACACAATTGGTGTTGATCTACGCCTGAAGGTATTGGCACGATGAGCTCGTTCGACTTGATCATCAATGGTAGCCAGGCGCCAGTGAAGGCACTCGAGGACAAGCGATGACCTACTCTGTCGACACTCCAGGCGCGACGTTCGGTGGCAAGCATCACCGCCTCTACGCGTCGCGCCTGCCAAGCCGTCGGCCCGAGCGCGTGAGCCGCCGCGAGGCGGATTGCGCCACCACGCTGCCAGGCTGCGCACGAAACTCCACAACTCATTCATTGGGGGTCATACATGAAACGACAAGCACGCCACAACGCAAATGGCTCCTGGCATCCCGAGCAACCTTTCCCACCACCACACGCCGCACCGGCGGCGCTCGTCGCGCTCTTCGTCGCCGGGACGAGTGGATGTAGCTCGTCGGCGGAGACCGCCGGCTATGTAAAGACTGTAGAGTTCGGCAAGACGAATGGCAACGTCAAGCTCATCGGCTATGACGCGGCCCGTCGCGGCCAGCTCATCCGGATGGACGACGGCGGAAACCTGCTCGACTCGTGCTCCGAGCCTCCCCCGGACGCGATCGCCGCGCTCGCTACGAAGCTCGCGGTCGAGACCTCCGGGACCGGCAAGGGCGCTCAGGTCGAGGTGAGCGGCACTTCCAAGATCAGTCGAGAGACGTCCCAGACGGTCCTCGCGCTCGCCACCAAGACGTCCGAGACCTTGTTCCTCCGTGAGATCCTGTTCCGTCGCTGTGAAGCACGCATGAACGCGCGGAGGGCGCTGCAGTCGACGGGAAATGCCTCCGGCCCGACCGCTTCGGACAGCACCGGGCTTCGCCAGGAGCTGCTCAAGGACTTGAAGAGCGCGGAGAATCCCGAGAAGCGAAACCTCATCGTAGGTGCCCTTCAGAGGATCGACGCCGACGACACCTTCTTCGCCTCGGTCATGGAGACCTACGCGGGCCTGGTTCGCGCCGGCCTCGACGCGAATCGCGTTCAGCTGCTCCGCGAGGTCCTCGCGAGCGTCCCGAAGGAAGACCTGCAGGACGCGGCGCTGCTCGAGGCCCTCAAGGAGGCCACTGCCAGCGGGAACATCGTGAAGGTGCTCGAGCGAGCCGCGCAGCTCGCGAGAGCGCGCGCCGAGAGGAAGGCCGAAGACGCGTGGCGGAAGGAGCTCGCCCAGTGCAACGCAGACTGCGTCGACAAGCCGAAGTGCGCGGAGCGGTGCGGGTCCGACGCCGACTGCAAAGGCCGCTGCGGCAGCCAGCCGAAGTGCCAAGCCTACTGCGAAGGCCAGCACCCGAAGCCCAAGTAGACGGCCGGGCGGAGCCGCGCACGGGCGGCGGCGACGCCTTCCGGCGTGGCCCGACGAGGCTGCCTTCAGCCGTCCTCCCCCTCCTCCTCCTCCTCCAGATCGGTCGGGCCTCCCGCGGTGTCCGCCGGGCGCGGGTGGCTCTTCATCTGCGCGCTCAGCGCGGCGCGCTCGGCCTCGAGGAGCTCTCCGAAGGGCCGATCGCTGGAGACCGAGCGCATCAGCGTGGAGATGACGATCTCCTTCAGATACGCGAACGAGAACCCGGCGGTCTCGGCCGCGAGGCGCTCGGTGACGGCGTCGGACCAGGCCCGCCTCGCCGCGAGCTTTCGCTGCCACATCGCCAGGTAGGTCCGCCGCTCCTCGAGCTCGGGCAGGTCGAAATGGTACTTCCGATCGAAGCGGCTGGGCCGTTCGACGATGGCCGGGTCGATGCGCTCGGGGTGGTTCGTCGTGGCGAGGACCACGAGGCCGACGTTCTTCTCGAAGCCGTCGAGCTGGTTCAGGAAGAAGGAGCGGTTCTCGTCGTTCACCAGGGCGTCGAGGTCCTCGAAGACGAGCGCGCACGGTCGGAGCTGGCGCGCGCGGTCGAAGACCCTCTTCAGGTTCGCCTCCTCGGTCTCGTACTTCGCCTTGACGCTCTGGACATACAAGCTCGGAATGCCAAGCTCCTTGACGAGCGCGCGGAGACAGTGGGTCTTTCCGTTCCCCGGCGGGCCGAGCAGCAGGGCGCCGCGGCGCCACGCGACACCCACCTCCTCGTAGCTCTCTCGGGCGGCGAGGAACTGCCGAAAGTCCTCGCGGATTCGGTCCTTCAGCGACGCGGCGAGGACGAGATCGTCGAACGAGGCCTGCTGGGTGGCGGCCCACAGCTCGCGGCTGCGGTTCCAGCAGCTGCCGTGGAACACGAGGATCGCCTCTCCCGGGTCGTTCGTAGCGCGGAACACGTCGAGAGCGAAGGCCCGCGCGAGCTCCTCCGTGGGCCCGAGGAGCCACGTGCGCGTCACGCGATCCCACCCAGCGCGCCACTCGGCGTGCGCCACGAAGAGCTCGTGTCCACGCCACTCCACGCGCCAGCAGCCCGCCTCTTCTTCGGTGAGGATGGCGTCGTTCTCGAGTCCGCCCCAGTGCGCGACCGGCACCGGCAGCGGCACCGGGAGCAGCGTCACCTTGCAGTGGCCGAGGCGCTCGTAGCCGTGCACGTCGAGCGACGAGTACCCCTCGACGTGCCAACCAGGCGCGGCCCGCGTGAGCGCCTCTTGGAGGCGGGCCGGAGTGGCGGCGTCGGTGGGCGACAGGCACGAAGTGAAGAGATCCGCGGGCAGATCGATCGTCGACATTGGCGGAGCATGCGCGCCGCGCGACTCCACCACAAGGCCCGTGAGCGAGGGCGGCGAGTGTCGCGCCTCGAAGAGGGGACTTTGGCCGCTGAGGCGGCGGCGGCGCGCGCGGGCGACCGCTCGACTCCCCATGACCGCGTGACCTCGCGCGCGTCTCCCCGGCTTCTCGTGGGTCGCCGTTCCTGGGATGATCCCGTCATGCTCGGTAGGAGGCCGCTGCGCGCTCTGTGGACTGCGTCGCTCTCGCTCTCCCTTGCGTGCGGCGCGAGCGCGCCTGCGCCGGAGGACGACGCGGCCCGCCTCGAGGCGCGCGCGCGGGTGGTGGAGGCGGCGGCGTGCCTGCGCCCGGCCTCGCGGCGGGGGTGCGAGCCTGGCCTCGCGGCCACGTTCGAGGGCGCCGCCGCCGGGGCGCCGGGGCGTCGCGTCGCCGGCGCGATCGCGTGTGAAGGCGGGCGACCGCGGGCGCGCCTCTCGCTAGGGAGGGGGGAGGTCACGGGAGAGGTCGGGCAGGTGGTGTGGGAGGCGATCTGGCGTGCGCTCGACGCCTCGGGCTCCTGCGCCCTCGCCTTCGGCGCGCCGGTCTCCGTGACGCAGGACGGCCGCGCGCGCCCATGCGCGGGCCCCCGCTTCGACCTGAGCGAGCTCTTCACGCGGGCGCACGTCCACGCGAGGCGCGGCCCCCCGACGGACGACCGCGACGCGCCCATCTGCGAGATCGAGCCGGACGCCTGCTTCCCTCCGCGACCCGCGTGCCCGCCCTTCCGCGGCGACGAGTGGAGCGGCGTGCGAGCGAAGCGCGGCGACGACTAGGCTCCGCCGAGCGCCGCGTCGAGGAAGCGCAGGGCCTCGAGCGTGCCGATCTCCCGCAGCCACGGCTGATCGTGCGGCCCGGGGGCGACGCAGAGCTCGTGGCGCGCGCCGCGCTTCGTCAGCTCGCCGGCGAGCGCGCGCGTCGCGCGGAGGAACGGATCGCCGAGGCTCGACACGAGCTGCAGGCGCGGCCGCGGGCCGGCCGCGAGGCCCGCGATGGCCGCGAGCTTCGCGGCGTACGCCGGCGCGCTCCCCGCGCCGATCGCGGTCTGCACCCCGCTCACCGCGCCGAACCGCGTCGGGTGGAGCAGCAGCAGGTCGAGCGCCACCGCGCCGCCCAGGGAG
>CAZHGG010000704.1:0-3947 GCA_964531755.1 uncultured Polyangiaceae bacterium | reverse complement strand
CGAGGACGGCGGGGTCTTCGCCGCCCGCGAGCAGCTCGTGGCGGGCGCGGAGGTACGCGGTCGCCGGAGAGCGGCCGGCCGCGCGCTCGACGCGCTCGAGGCGCTCGAAGGCGCCGCCGCGGTCGCCGGCGTCGAGGAGCAGCTCGATCTCCCACAGGTCGGCGCGCGCGAGCGGGCCCCGGGTGGGCAGCTCTCGCGTGTCCAGCGCCGCGCGGTAGGCGCCCGTGTCGGCGCCGGGGGTCGCGCGCGCGTCGAGGAGCGCGAGCAGCTCCTCGCGGGGCAGCTCGCGGCCCCGCGCGCCCCGCCCGCCGCCTCGGTTCGCGAGGTCTTGGAGCAGCGAGGGCAGCTCGATGAGCCCCTCGAGGGTCACGCGCCGGTGGGTGCGCTCGCCCGGCTTGAGGCTCAGGGTGAGCTCGTGGGTGTCGAGCTCCAGGGGGGCGTCGGCGGGCGCGCTGGCGAGCACGACCGCGAGATAGAGCGCGTGGAGGAGGGCGCCGATCGAGGGGTAACCGAGGTCGAGCGCGAGCGACGCGAGGTCGAGGAACGTGCCGTGGTAGACGCTGGACGCGGCGTCGCCGCCGCCCTGGTAGCGGCCGCTCTCGAAGAGCAGCTGGGTGTCGAGCATCGTGGCGAGCTTGCGCACCATCGAGCCGCGCGCGTACGCCTGCACGAGCGTCGGCTGCATCACGTCGGCGCAGGTGTCCGCGAGCTGGGGCGTCGCCCCGAGCTGCGCCAAGCGGTGGCGCGCGTCGCCCGCCGTGGTGGCGTAGCCCTGCTCGAAGGGGCGCCCCAGCGCGTTTCGCCCGAGCGCGATCTCGCCGGCGTCGAAGAGCGCGTACTCCACGTGGAACGGGCCGCCCTCGGCGGTGACGAGGAGACGGTCGGCCATCTTTAGCGAGGAGCTGCCCACGGACGGAGGGTACAGCGCGCCACCACCCAGCGTCGAGCCCGCGTTCCGGCTCGCGCCAAAGCGGTGCGCGCGGCGCGTTCTCTTGCCCTCGGCCCGCCGAAGCGCTTATCGTCGGCCGCGCCATGAAGACCCGACTTCTCGCCCTCGCCGCCCTCGCCTGCGCTACCGGACTCGCCCTCGCTTGCGGCACGAAGCCGCCGCCGAAGGAGCCCCCGGTGGTCGAGGCCGTGGCGGACGCCGCGCCCCCCCCCGAGGTCGACGCCGCGCCGCCTGAGCCGAAGCCCCTCATCGAGCGGGTGGGCGGCAAGGACAAGCTGAAGGCCGTGCTCGAGGTGTTCGGGAAGAACGTCCAGGGCGACAAGAAGGTCTCGAAGATCTTCTCGAAGAGCCTCAAGGTCGATCAGTTCCGCGACATGCTCTTCGAGCACATGTGCGAGAAGGCCGGCGGCGACTGCAAGTACAGCGGCAAGCCGTGGAAAGAGGCTTTCAAGGGCTTGAAGGTCACCGCGGCCCAGTGGGAGACCCTCCTCGAGGACCTGAAGGCCGCGATGGAGGAGAAGCAGGTCGGTGAGACCGAGCTTGCGGATCTCGTGTCGACGATCGCGGAGTTGAAGGAAGAGATCGTCGAAGCGAAGAAGTGACGTCGGCGCCCGGGCGACGCCCACGGTGAGCGCCAAACGACGAGGCCCGCCCCGGGAAGGGAGCGGGCCTCGGCTCATTTCGGCGCGCGACTACTTGAGCTTGTAGGTCGTCGTGAGCGACTGGATCGCCTCCTTGGCGCGCTTCGAGATCTCGGGGTTCTTGTGCTTCTCGTACTTCCGCATGAGCGCGAGGCTCTCCTTGTCGCGGCGCTGGTAGTAGATGTTCCACAGAGAGCGGCCGCGCACCTCGGGCTTCACGCTCTCGTCGTTGGTGACTCGCTCGAGGAAGGCGTAGTTGCGCTTGCACTGCGGGTTCGCGCCGGCCTGCCCCGTGACGCCCCCGATGAACTCGAAGCAGACCTCGCGGAAGACCATCGCGAACGGCTCGTCGAACTGCTTGTTCTTCAGGCGCTTGTCGCCCTCGTCTTGGAGGGCGTCGACGTACTCGCCCTTGCACTTGATGGCGTCGTAGCCGGCCTCGGCGGCGATGGGGAGCGACGGGTCGCCCAGGAAGCTCTTCGCCCAGGGGCAGATGGCGGCCTTCTCGGCGCCGGTCCAGTCGTACATGTTCCGGGGCGCGGCGAGCGCGGCGACGGTGAACTCCTTGTCCTTCGCGACCTCCTTCAGCTTCTCGAACGCGTCGAGGCGGCCGAACTCCATGAAGGTTCGGTAGGCGGTGTTTCGCGCCGGCGTGTTGTGCAGGCCGTCGGTCACCTTGAAGAGGCGGGTCTTCTGGCCAGCGAGGAACGCGAGGTCGGAGGTGGGGCCCGCGAGGCGCACCGCGTAGCTGTCGTCCTTCTCGAGCGCGTCGAGGAACGCGTTGGCGACGGCCTTCGTGGCGTTCGCCTTCTTCAGGTCCTTGTCGAGCGTGCTGAACGTGTTGTTGGCCTGCGAGATCGCGACGGCCTTGGCCTTCACGTCGGCGCCCCCGATGACCGAGGCGTAGGTCTCGTAGAGGTCCTTCGGTCGGCTCGCGCGGATCCAGTCGTAGAAGGCCGAGTCTTCCTTGTTCTTGCACGAGTAAACCGACGCGGAGTCGATCGACACGGTGCACCCGTCAGCGAGCTTCTTCAGGTGCTCCATCACGGCGGGGTTCTGTTTGAGCGCCGCCGCGGCGGGCGGATCGACCACCTCGGCGCCGCCGTCGGCGCCCGCGGCGCCCTTCTTCTTGCAACCGGTCGTGGCCAGCGCCACGCCGAGACCCATCATCAACGCGAAACGAATGTTCATCGATGCCCCTTTTGCGATGGCGCCGAGTGTACGAAGTCTCGCCCCGGGAAGGAACATCTTCTGGAATCGGCGCGCGCCCGTTCTCGCCGGAGCGCAAGTCCGCTAGGAGAGGGAGGGCATGGACTACATCTTCACGATGCGGGAGGTGACCAAGGTTCACCCGCCCGACAAGAAGGTTCTCGAGAACATCACCCTCGCGTTCTTTCCCGGCGCAAAGATAGGCGTCATCGGCGCCAACGGCTCGGGCAAGAGCAGCCTGCTGCGCATCATGGCGGGCCTCGACAAGGAGATCTACGGGGAGGCAAAGGCGCACCCAGGCGTCCGCATCGGGTACTTCGCCCAAGAGCCCGACCTCGGCGACGCGAAGACGGTGCGCGAGGCCGTGGAGCAGGCGGTGGGCGACGTCCGCGGGCTCATCGAGCAGTTCGAGCAGCTCAGCGCGCGGCTCGGCGAGCCGATGGACGACGACGAGATGGAGCGCACCCTCGCCGCGCAGGGTGAGCTGCAGGACAAGCTCGACGCGGCGGACGCGTGGAGCATCGACCAGCGCGTCGACGTCGCCATGGATGCGCTGCGCTGCCCGCCGGGCGAGGCCGAGATCGCCCACCTCTCCGGCGGCGAGAAGCGCCGCGTGGCGCTGTGCCGCATCCTCCTCGGTCGCCCCGACATGCTGCTGCTCGACGAGCCGACCAACCACCTGGACGCGGAGAGCGTCGCGTGGCTCGAGCGCTTCCTGAAGGAGTACCCGGGCACCGTGGTGGCGGTCACGCACGACCGCTACTTCCTCGACGACGTGGCCGAGTGGATCCTCGAGCTCGATCGCGGGCGCGGCTACCCGTACAAGGGCAACTACAGCGGCTGGCTCGAGCAGAAGGGCGCGCGGCTCGCGCAGGAGGAGAAGCAGGAGAGCGCGCGGCAGCGCAAGCTGAAGCAAGAGCTCGAGTGGGTGCGGCAGAGTCCTCGTGCGCGCCAGGCGAAGAGCAAGGCGCGGCTCTCGGCCTACGACGAACTCATGGCCAACGCGAGCAAGGGCCCGGCGGACGCCGCGGAGATCAGCATCCCGCCGGGGCCGCGCCTCGGCGACGTCGTGCTCGAGGCGGAGGGGCTCGTGAAGGCCTTCGGCGAGAAGCTCCTCTTCGACAACCTGTCGTTCCGCCTGCCGCGCA
>CAZHGG010000703.1:0-3957 GCA_964531755.1 uncultured Polyangiaceae bacterium | reverse complement strand
GCCGCCGCCCACCCACACGACCCGCAGGTGCTCCGCGCCTGGGCCAGAGCCGCTGTCGTCGCGCGGGCGCGCCGCGCGGCGCGGCGCGCGGGGCGCGAGTGGGCCGCCAACGACCCCGGGCCCGAGCCCCGCCTCTTCCTCGCGAAGGTCCTCGACGCCTCGGGGCACGGCGGGGAGGCGAAGCAAATCCTCGACGACTGGCTCGCGAAGCACCCCGACTCGAGCGACGCGCGGCGCCTGCGCGCGCGCCTCGGCGGCGGCCGCAAGCCCACTCGGCGCTGACCCCCTCGCCCTCGTCCCGCGCCCGAAGCGGCGCGGGCCCGTGGACCACGGAGCGCGGCGGGTCGCCTACCGTAGGGAAGTACCCTACCCCTTGGCGCTCCTTGTCAGGCGCGGCCATGGGCGGTATTGGCGAACCCCTCGTGGCGCGCTCGCGCGGCCCGACGAGGACGCGTGACGCCCAGCAGCATGGAAAAACCGAACTCTGTCGAGCTGCGCCTGCTGGACGGCCCGACCTACCCCACGATCTTGCGGCTGGCGATGCCGACCGTCATCGCGATGCTCTCCCAGAGCGCCGTCAACGAGATCGACGTCGTCTTCTTCGCACGCCTCCCGGGGTGCGACGGGTCGACCGCCCAAGCCGCCCTCCTCCCCTCACTCATCCTGGTGTGGCTGTTCGGCGGCTCGCTGTCGGCGATCAGCGTGGGCACGCAGGCCCTCACCGCGCGCCGCTACGCCGAGAAGAAGCCCGAGGCGGCGGGCGCGGTGCTGGCCAACGCGGCGTGGTTCTGCCTGATGGGCGGGCTCATCCTCACGGTGGTCGCCCAGTTCACGATCGGCCCGCTGCTCCGCATGATGAACCTCGGCCCCGAGGTGCACGCGGTGGCGCTCGCGTACTCGCGCTGGCGCGTGTTCGGCATCATCGGCATGTCGATGACCGTCGGCGTGAAGTCCTTCTTCGACGGCATCGGCAAGACCCACGTGCACCTCGTGGCCGCCGTGGTGATGAACATCTTCAACGTGCTCTTCTGTTGGCTCTTCATCTTCGGGAACCTGGGCGTCCCGCGGATGGGCGCCCCCGGCGCCGGGTTCTCCGCCTTCATCTCGACCTGGATCGGGCTCCTCATCGTGCTCGCGTTCACCCTGCCGGAGCGCGCGCGGTTCTCGCCGTACCGGCGCGCGAACCTGTCGTGGAGCCTCACGAAGGACCTGCTCAAGCTCTCGCTGCCCGCGGCCGCGTCCACGGTCGTCATGATGGTGGGCTTCGGGGCCTTCTCGCGGGTCGCGGGGCGGCTCGACGAGCTCGCCTCGCACTCCGACGCGACCAACGTCATCGTCGGCGCCTGCGGGCGGGCCGAGGCGGTCAACGGGGCCGCCACCACGAACATCGTGGCCATCATGAAGCTCACCTTCACCGCGTGCATCGCCTTCGGCACCGCCACGGCCACGCTGGTGAGCCAGTCGCTCGGGGCGAAGCGGCCGGAGACCGCCGTCCGCTTCGGGTGGGGCAGCGTGAAGCTCGGGCTCGCGATCTTCGGCTTCATCGGGCTGTGCGAGGGCGTGCTCTTCACCCCGCAGATCGTCGGGTTCATCACCCACTCGGACGCCGTGCGCGAGGCGGCCATGGTGCCGATGCGCGTCATGGGCGTCGTCACGCCCATCATCGCGATGGCCCTCATCCTGAGCGAGGCGCTGTTCGGCGCGGGCAACACGGTGTTCGTGGCCGTCGCGCAGCTCTGCCTCATCTTCCTCATCCTCGTGCCCCTCGCGTTCGTCTTCGCCATCACGCTGAAGATCGGCTTGCTCGGCATGTGGATGGCAGCGGTGCTGTACGCGGTGCTGGCCGCCATCGTCATGGCGCTCAAGTTCCGTGGCGGGCAGTGGAAGGCCATCGAGCTCTGACGGGCCCAAGAAGGCGGGCCGCGCCACGCGCGACCGCGTAGAGTGAGGGCGTGGGCCGGCGCCAAGCATGCCCGCGTCACCGAGGAGGCAACGATGCGACACGGCTCACGATTTGCGGCTCTCGCGCGGGCGCTCGTGCCTGTCGTCCCCGCGGCGGGGCTCGCGCTGCTCCCGGCCACGGCCGAGGCCGCGCCGCGCCTGCGGCTCGGGGCGGTCTACGCGCCGAGCGTCGCGCTCAGCGACGCGTCGCGCACCGGCGATCCGCTCGATCTCCTCCACGACGTGGCGGGCGGCTCGCACAACCTCGGCGCGGAGCTGTCGCTCGGCGGCGGGCTGCTCCGCTACCACCTCACCGGCGCGGCGAGCCTCACGGGCTCCGCCACGGGCCTCCGCCTCGAGCCCGCCACGCTCGGGTTCGCCATCCCGGTGCTGGAGCGCCCCCGGTGGCGTCTGGAGGTCGAGCCCACCGCCATGCTCGCGAACGTCACGTACCTCGAGGCCTCGAGCTCGGCGGCCTCGATCGTCACGCTCTCGGCGGGCGCGGACGTGCGCGCGAACTTGGCGTACGGGCACCTCTTCGTCGCGCTGAGCCCGCTCGGGTTCGACGTGCGCTACGCGGCGATCGACGGCAGCGCCCCGAAGGCGCGCGCCTTCGCGGGCGGCGCCGCGACGTTCCGCCTGCGCCTCTTCGTGGGCGTCGAGTTCTAGCCGCGGCGCGCTCGGAGCGCGCCGTCTCGCGGCGCCCGGGAAGGAACACCGCCATCGGTCCGTACTCCCTCCAGCACCGATGAACGTGAAGTCGATTCGCAAGGGCCTGCACAGCCTCGTTGGCGGCGATCCCAACGACGCCGCGACCTGCAACTTCTGTGAAGCTCACCGGAGCGAGGTGGCGCGGATCCTCGAGGGGCGCGCGGGCTACATCTGCGAGGGCTGCGTCTTCGCGGCCGCGGGGGACCTCGCGGCGCGCGACGCCCGCGAGGGCCGGTGCGCGGCGACCACGTTCCACGTCGTCGCGCTGGTGCTCCGTGACGTCGACGCCCGCACTCCCCACGCAGGGGTCGAGCCCGTCTTCGACGCTGCGCTCGCGCTCGCAGAGGGCGAGCCGTCGCGCTGCCGGCTCGTCGCGTCGCACGCCTTCCGCCTCCATGACTTCGCGCGCGCGGCGGGGGCGCTCCTCCGTATCGACGAGACAGCTCGCACGGTGACGGACGCGCTCGCGACGCTGGCGGCGCTCGTGACGGTCGGCGATCGACCCGCGATCGCGCGGGTCCTCGGGGCGCTCGACCGGGTCGCGCTCGGCGACCTCCACCGCCTGCAGCGCGACGTGCACCGCGGGTGGGCGGCGTATCGGCTCGAGCCGAGCGAGGGGCCGGCCTTCACGTTCGACGGCGAGGCGCTCGGGCCGATCGTCGAGCGGCTCCGCGCTCACGACGCGCCCGCGTCGCTCGGCCAAGCGCTCGAGGTCGCCGCCGCGTACGAGCGCACGCGCGATCGTGACGCCGCGCTCCGGCGTGTGGACGAGGCCCTCGCCCTCGAAGACAAGCCGTCGCGCCGGCTCCTCCGCGGCGACCTCCTCGCGGACGTCGATCCGACCGCGGCGCGCGCGTCGTGGGAGGCAGCGCTCGGCCTCGCGCACCCCGACTCCGTCTGGGCCGCTCGGGCACGCGCCCGCCTCGACGGGGCTCGTCCGCGCTTCTGAAGCGACGTCGCGCGCTGCAAAGACGCGACCCGCGCCCGAGGCCCTCGGCGACGTTCGTCGAGCGCTCACCGTAGGCGCTAGAGCCAGGTAGGCCCTTTACCCACATCAGCGTCACGTATCGCTCCTAAGCGCCCATTGTCGCCGATGCGCCCTGACGGATCGGAGATCCCCCTTTGGGGCGGCCATTCGCGCAATCCCTGCGCGTTTCGCCGTCGAATCGGGCACCGATCGCCTGGCACGCCTCGCGCATAGCCGCGCCCCATGCTCGCTCCGCAACGCCTCGCCGCCCTCGCGACCCTCACCGCCGGGCTCGCTCTCGCGCTCGCCACCACGGGCTGCAGCGCCGACGCGGGCGG
>CAZHGG010000702.1:0-3958 GCA_964531755.1 uncultured Polyangiaceae bacterium | reverse complement strand
ACGCTCTCGACGCGGTATTTCCCCGCGAGGACCTCCATGGGCTTGACGGGATTCACGGCGAAACCTCGCCTTCGGATCGGGCTCGCCATCGACCTTCGTTCGCCCCTTCGGGGCTCACTGGCGGTGCATGGGGGACCTCGCCTTCGGCGCGGGCTCGAGCCGCGTTCGCCCCTTCGGGCCTCACTTGCCGGTTCAACGGACCTCCTGACGCGGACGGGGACGGCGACGTGCGCGCGGACGAGCATAGGCGGGCCCGGCGAAATGCGTAGCCCTCGTTCATGGCGACACTCGCCTTCGGCGTGGGGTCGCCATCGACCTACGCTCGCCCCTGCGGGCTGGCCTGCAGGTTCGCACCGCCGCGTTCAGCGCGTGCACAGGAGCCTCAGCGTCGACCCGCGCGGTTGCGCGAAGGCCGGCGTGAAGCGGACGACCTTGCCGAGCGGGCACGAGGGCTCCGGCACGTAGCACCAGCCCGCCTTGGTGCTGTCGCAGCCGCCGCCCGCCCCGGCGCCGAGCGCCTCGACGACGCAGGTGGCCAGCGAGGTGTCGAGGCCGAGCTCGTTCGCCTTCGCGCGGTAGAGCCCGGCCTCGAGTCCCCTCGGCGCGGCGAGGCCGAGCTGGGAGCACGTGCTCCCGGCGGCCAGCGTCACCAGCATCGTGCAGGACGGGCCGTCTTCTCCCTCGGGCGGCTTCTGCGCGAGGCAGACGTCCGAGGGTTCGACCAGGCGGTCGAGGATGGCCTTCACGGCCGGGCGATAGCCGTAGTTGGGGCTTGGCTTGCCGCCCACGTCTTTGAGCGCCGCGGCCGGGCAGAGCGAGCTCACGATCCCCTGCCGGCTCAGGCCGCGCGCCACGCGCAGGCTTCGGGTCGGCGGGTAGGCCTTCGCGCGGACCTGGGCGTTCCCCTGGGCCGAGCACAGCGGTGGGCGCTTCGTCCCGTCGCACTCGCAGAGCTCGCGGTTCGCGGCGCCGCAGGCGAGGGGCGCGGGCAGCAGGAACGTGCATGAGTATTGGAGATCCTGCTTCCTGGTGTCCCAGTCGCGCAGCTCGCCCGCGACCTCGTTGTCCCCCGGGGTCGCGCTCGGCGGCGGTCGCCCCTCGCGCGGCGCGACGGCGGGGATCATGCGGGGGTCGATCCCCGCGTATTTGTACTCGTCCGGCGCGCTCCCCACGAGCTTCGTCCAGTCGTCGTCGGTCAGGCGGCTCTTCTCGGCGCTCGCCGGATCGAAGTGGAGGAGGTCCTGGGGCACGCCCCCGACCACCGCGAAATAGACGAGATCCGGCGTGCGAGGCCCCGGGGCCAGGTCGCAGAGCGCGCGCTCGTCCGCGGCGCTGGCGCTCCGGGGCAGGTCCTTCGCGAAGAGCGGGTTGCGGCAGCCCCCCTGGCCGACATAGGCGCCGGTCGCGTCGTGCTCGGCCGCGCGACTGGGCACTTCGACCTTGGTCAGCCCGTCCACGTAGCGGCGCGTCGGGTAGCGCGGCTCGACGCCGAAGCGCTCCTTCATGCGATGAAAGCGGACGGCCAGGTCGTCGTCGTCGCTCGCGTAGAAGCCCTGGTTCTCTTGGCAGCGCGGGTCGATCATGACCGCCGGATCGCTCTTGAACGCGCATGACGTGCAGGCCCGGCTCCCTGGGTCGGTCGCGCACGCCGTGGTGCCCTTGGGCGCCGTCGAGCCTCCGCGGCTGGGGGCGCGTTGCGCGCCAGGGACGCTCGCCGAGGCCGGGAACGCTTGGTTCATGAAGGCCCAGCCTTGCCCGGAGACGCTGAGCGGATCGAGGCTCGCGTCGTCCGCGTCGCTGATGAGCCACACCGCGACGAGCGAGTCGGGCCGGAGGAAGTCGGCGCGCTGCTGGAGGATGGTCTGGTCGAGGCCGATGTACTTGGCCGCGTTCCCCTCGACGGCGACCCTCTCGTAGGGATCGGGCTGGACGAGGAAGTGATACCAGCTCTCGAGCGAGGCCGAGAAGCCGCACCCATACACGTTGACGCCGGAGACGAGCCCCGCCGTGGCGGCGGTGAAGGCCGTGAGCCCCGTGATGGGCGTCGCGCCCGGCGAAGGGGCCTTGCCCTCGTTGCGCTTCACCGAGGGGAACCACGCGAGGAAGCTCGAGGGGAGCGCGCTCTCGATCGGCTCCTCGCGGGGGCCGGAGCGGTTCAAGAGGCGCCCGCGGTCGTCGGTGTGCGCGTCCAGGGTCGGATCGGTCGGGTTCTTCGCCGGGGCGCACGCGTCGGAGCCGAAGCCCCCCATGGAGGAGGACAGCACCCCGACGTGGAGGTCGACGATAGGGCGAAACTCGGGCGTGCCGCGCGGGCACTCTTTGCCTACCGGCGCGGTCGGGTCTGCGCGATCCCCCGTGGGGATGCCGTTCTCGTCGACGCAGCTTGGCGCCACGAAGCGCTCGATGAGGTCGGGCACCGCCTCGGCCAAGATGGCTTGTTTGTCCCCCATCGAGCGCGAGTTGTCGATGACGAGCAAGAGGTCGATCTTGTCTGCGCGGCCGATGGGGCTGCTCGAGACCGCGAAGAGCTCCGTGTCGGAGGTGGGGACCACCGGGCGGTCCTTCGCGTCCTCGAGACCCAGCAGCGCGCCGCACCCCGTGAGGCACGCGACGAACGCGACGAACGCGACGGACGCGACGGAGCGGGCTCGGGGCAGCCGAGGCACTAGAACCGCCCCGTCATCCAGAGGCCGCCGGCGCCTTCGCTGACCATGGGCGAGAGCGCCGCGGCGGGGCCGGGCTTCCGCGCCTTCGGCGCGAGGAGCACGAGCGTCACGCCGCCCGCGAGGAGCGCCGCGCCCACCACGACCCCCGCGGTGGAGAGGGTGGCCGCGGCCTGGGCGTCGGCGCGCGCTTGCTTCCCCTCGGGCCCGCAGAAGTTGTCGGCGTCGCAATCTTTCTTCGAGTCAGCGTTCTTCGCGATGGCCCGGGCGCCGAACACGGCCCCGACCCCGAGCGCGACGAGGCCGGCACCCCCGGCGCCGTAGCCCACGAAGCGGAGCGTGTTGCTCGGCGGCGTCGCCGAGGCCCGGAGATCCTCCGGGAGGCCGGGGAAGCGCGCCGCCACGACCTGCGCCTTCCCGCCCTCCTTCACGGCCACCTTCACCTCACGCCGCGCGCCGCTCGGGAGCACGAACACGAACGTGTGGAGCCCCGGATCGACCTCGATCGCGCGGCCGTCGAGCGTGGCCGTGAGCGCGCGGTCGTCCAGGGTGACGGCCACGTCGATGCGCTCGCGCTCCCCCTCCTTCGCCGAGAGCACGACCGACGCCACGCGGGCCTCGACCTCCGCCAGCCACCCGGTGCAGTCCTTCGCGATGAAGCTGGGGCACGCGGGCCGCGAGCAGACGCGGAGGTCGCCCCGCGCGTCGAGGAGGCGCGCCGCGTCTCGCTTCACCTGCGCCGTCTTGTAGGCCTCGGCGCACGCCTGCTTCTCGCTCGGTGGCGCGGGCTCGCGGGCGGCGCTGGGTGCGCTCGTCGCGCTGGGCGCGCTGGTCGAGCTGGGCGGCGGACCGCCTTCGTCGGCGAAGACCCGCGTGGGGCCGAAGAGCGCCCCACACGCCAGCGCGAGCCCGGCCACCGTGCGCACCCGACCGCAGCGGGCCACCTAGGAGTCCCTCGCTTCTCGTGGATCGAGACGCAGCACTAGAGACACTCCGGCTTGGCGACGCGGTGGCCTGCCGAGTCGATGGTGTAGGGGGGCTCGCAGCTCGGCGTCTTCGGCGCCGGCGGAGCGGGCGTGGGGGCGACCGACGGCGCGGCCGAGGCTGCCGTGGCGAGGCCTCCCGCGTCTCTGCGGGCGCCGGGCTGGGGACGGGTCGCCGGGGGCGGAGGGGCGAGGTGTCCGCTCGCGACCCCACGCTCGTCGCTCGGCGAGGTGGTCGAGGTGGTCGAGGCGGTCGAGGCGGTCGAGGCGGTCGAGGCGGTCGCGACGCTCGCGGCCGCGCCGAGCTGCGCG
>CAZHGG010000701.1:0-3970 GCA_964531755.1 uncultured Polyangiaceae bacterium | reverse complement strand
GTGACCCACGTCGACGCGCCGCCCGCCGTCACGAGCGTGCGCTGCGACTACGGCGCCGGAGACAGCTTCGCCGCCGCGCTCGCCTTCTTCGTCGCGCACGGGCTCCCGGTCGAGGAGGCGTGCCGCCGCGCGGGGCCGCATGGCGCGGCCGTGCTCCTCGGCGAAGAGCCGCTCACGGCGCAGCGGCCGCTCGAGCCCCCGTGAGCGCGAGCGAGGTCGCGCCGCGCGCAACAGTGAGTCACGCACGCGGCCCGTGTACACGCGCCGGCGCGGACGTACCTTGGCCTCCGAGGAGCACACCATGCAGGTTCGAAGAGGCACGGAGCGCGGTCAGGTCGATTTCGGCTGGCTCAAGAGCGCCCACACGTTCTCGTTCGGCAGCTACTACGACCCGCGGCACATGGGCTTCGGGGTGCTGCGCGTCATCAACGACGACCGCGTCGCGCCGCGCGGCGGGTTCCCCACGCACCCGCACCGAGACATGGAGATCATCAGCTACGTGGTGGAGGGCGAGCTCGCCCACCGCGACACGCTCGGCAACGGCTCGGTGATCCGCCCGGGCGAGGTGCAGCGCATGAGCGCGGGCACGGGCATCGCCCACAGCGAGCAGAACCCCTCGGCCGACAGGCCCGTTCGCTTCCTCCAGATCTGGATCGAGCCGGCGGCCCGCGGTCGCGCGCCGGGCTACGAGCAGCGCGCGTTCGACGTCGACCCGGCGTCGCCGATCCGCCTCGTCGTGAGCCCCGACGGCGCCGAGGGCAGCCTCGAGATCGGCCAAGACGCGCGCCTCTACCGCGTGCTCTTCGCGAGCGCGGGCGAGGCTCGCCACGAGCTCCCGCCGACGCGCGCCGCCTATTTCCAGGTCGTTCGGGGCAGCTTCACGCTGAACGGGCAGGCCCTCGTCGAAGGCGACGGCGCCGCGCTGCCGGAGGGCGGGGCGCTCACGCTCGCGGCGAGCGGCGCGGCCGAGGCCCTGCTCTTCGACCTGCCGGAGGTGCGGCACGCCTGAGCCGCCCACCCTCGTGGGTCCGGCGGCGGCCTGCGCGCGCCCCCACGACACGGCGCTCCTCCGGGACGATCGACGCCACTCGCGACGTGGTGCGCGCTGAGGGCACGCGTTGCGCCACGGAGGGAGTCGGCGCGAGCCTCGCGCTGCTCGACGCGCCGGCTCGCTCCGTGGCCGCCGTGACCCGCGCCGCCTACGTGAGCCGCGCCGTCGGCGCGCGGTTCCTCGTGAGCCTGGCCGGACGGGTGCGCGCGCTCCCCGGAGGCCCCGCGCCGAGCGCGGCCTCCGCCACGCACCTCTACGCGGTCCGTGGCGCGAGCTCCTGCAGCTCGACGCCCACGCTCGAGTAGCCCGCGCCTCGAAACCCGAGTGGCGTCTGCTCCGCTTCGTGCGACGCTAGAGACCATGTCGGATCGCCTGCGCGCCGCTTACGACGAGATACGAGCGCGCGCGCGCGCGCGGGCGGGCCGCCCGGGCGACATCGCCCAGCGCGTGCTCGAGCACCACGCGATCTACCAAGACTCGCGCGGTAACCACGCGTTCCCGCTCGTCGCGCTCCACGGGGCGCTCTGGGGCTACAACTTCTTCGAGACGACCGGCAGGCTCGGCGAGATCATCTCCTATCGGTACTTCCTCGACCCGGAGGAGAAGGCGGTGCGCCTCGGAATGCTGAACGGCTTCGCCGAGGGCTTCAAGGCGGTGAACCGGGAGGTCTTCGTCGACACCTACACGAACTGGTACTTCACCCGCGAGCACGGCCGCGAGCCCGGCGCCGACGCGCTCGTGAACGGTGCGCTGCTCGAGGCCCTGAACGAGGCCCACGCGGCGCGCGCGGCGGACCATGAGCTCGACGCCGCCCGCAAGCGCCACGTCTTCGAGCAGGCGCTGCACTTCGAGCAGGAGATCACCGTGGCCCCCGGCATCGCCCGTGAGCTCGCGAAGTTCGACTGCCCCATCCTGCGCGCGCTGTGCATGAAGCCGCTCGTGCGGTTCGCGTACTTTCCCTTCTGGCGCACCTTCGCGTTCAACGATTTCTCGAACAAAGACGAGCGCATCGAGCGCGCGCTCGAGTCGTTCGACCTCGCCGCCGCCGAGGGCTGGGACGCGGTGCTCGCCTCGATGCGCGACTACGGCGTGCTGCCGGACACCTTCTTCGCGCCCGCGCCGACGGGCTGACGCCGCGAGGTCGGAGCGGCGGCGGGCTACCGCGGCCGCGCGCGCGCGCGCCAGCTCCCGGAGGCGATCACGGGGAGCCCCGCGGCCCGCTCCGCGTCGAGCAGGTACGCCTCGGCCGCGGCGCGCTCGCCCGCGAGCACGATCGGGGTGCGTCGGTAGAGGCGCGGGTGGTCCTCGAGGCGGTCGAGCGCGGCCAGCGTGGCGTCGTCGACCTCGTACACCTCGCCCACCACGGAGCCATGGCCGCCGCGCACGAGCGCGGGGTACTCGCCGAGGTCGACGAGCCGAAACCCCGGCGGGGTGCGGGCCTCCGCCACGAGGCGCGCGCCGCTGAGCAGGTCGTGGTACCGCTCCCCTCGGAGCAACGTCCCATAGACGAAGACGCGCACGGCGTGGGCGAGCCCCCGTGTCAGGGGAGCGGGAGCACGAAGTGCACCGCCCAGTTCTCGAGCTTGTTGCCGTGTCGCGAGCGCGACGCGTCCGAGTCGCGCAGGTTGCCGCGCGGCCCGGTGGTCGCCCCTCCGCGCGCGCCGGCGGTGCCGGTCACCGCGTAGCCGATCGTCTTGCCCCCGCCCACCGGGGCGGCTGAGAGCTTCACGCGCACCGTGTCCGCCCCGTCCAGCGTCACCGACGTGATGGTCGGAGGCGTCGCGCTGTCGTCCCCGTATTCGAAGCCCTTGTTGCCAGGATCGGTGACGGTGGTGGTGTCCAGCACGAGCGGCGGCACGGGCACGGCGAACTTCACGCGGATCTCGTCGCCCACCAGCGTGGCCGAGAGCGGCCGCAGCGGCTCCCAGCGCTTCCCCTCGAGCACGACGCGCCGGTAGACCTTGGCGTAGTACTCGCCCATGTGCCGATAGCCCGCGGCCGTGAGGTGCACGCCGTCGGGGGCGTATTCGATGTTGTACTTGGCCCCCACGAGCACGATCTTGCCATTGCTCACGACCGAGGCCTCGAGCTGCTGGAGGGGTATCGTGCTCGTGGCCTGTCCGTATTTCGTCCAGGAGCTCATCTGCGTGTGCAGCATCGGGATCGGCTCGGTCTGGCCGGTGATGGACTTCATGGCAGTCTCGTAGTCCGACTGCCACTCGGCGAGGTCTTGCGCGTAGGTCGCGTTCATGGCGACGTGGTCCGACTCGCCATGCACGTTGGTCACCACGCGCACGACGTAGCTCTCGCCCGCCGCGGTCGCGATCGCCTTCGCGTCCAGCACCTGGTTGATGCCCGCCGTGAAGGCCACGGTCCCCTTCTTCAGGCCGACGTAGGCCGTGCCGCCGATCCCGTGGCAGCTCACGAGCACGCGGTGCTTGTCGTTCGGCGCCGGGAGCCCAAGCAAGACGTCGGCCTGCGCCACGTCGGCCACCAGGTTCGCCAGCCCGCTCGACATGGTCTCGACGCTCCCCTCCACGAGGGGCAAGAACGCGGTGGCCCGCGCCGCGCTGCGCAGCACGCCCGTGTTGAGCATGCGGTTGTCGAAGGGCTGGCTCGTGGAGAGGGTGGGCGAGCCTTGGGAGCCGACCGAGAGGCTCTGGCCGGTCGAGAGCACGTGGTTGACGGCGTAATACGTCGGCACGTAGCGCACCGCGGCGTCCGCCGCGTCCGCGGCGTCGGCCGCGTCGGCCGCGTCGGTCACGCTCGCGTCCCGCGTGTTCGCGTCGGGCGCCACGGCCTCCGCGCTCGCGTCCGCGGGCGGCGGCGGCGTGGCCACGTCGCTCGTCGCGTCCGCCTCGCTGGGCGGCGTCGCGTCGACCGAGCCGTCGCAGTGGAGGAGCGGCGCGAGCGCGACCA
>CAZHGG010000700.1:0-3979 GCA_964531755.1 uncultured Polyangiaceae bacterium | reverse complement strand
GCGCGCGGCGTGGCCCATGTTGCTCGCGCACCAGGCGGCCAAGCTCGCGCCGGGCGCGCTGCGCGCGGCGTGGCTCGCGCACGCGGTCCGCACGTCTCATTCCCTGCGAGACTCGGCGCGGCCCGAGCCGGAGCCCGAGCCCTAGCCGCGCCCGCGGCTCAGGCCGCGGACGACGAGGCCCGCGTCGCGGCCCGGTAGAGCGCCTCGTACTGGCGGGCCGCGCGCTCCCAGCCCCGATCGGCCCGCATCACGCGGCGCACGAGGCCCGCGAAGGCCGGGTGCTCGCGCGCGGCGAGGGCCCGCAGGACCGCGCCGATCAGCGCCTCCTCCGTGCGCTCGTCGAACGTGAAGCCCGTGCCTGTCTGGAGCTTTGCGTCGCAGTCGACGACGGTGTCGACGAGGCCGCCCGTGGCGTGCGCGATCGGCAGCGCGCCGTACCGCTGCGCGTAGAGCTGCACCAGGCCACACGGCTCGTAACGGCTTGGAACTACGACAAAATCTGCAGCGGCGTAGGCGCGATGGACCGTCGCCTCGGGCGCCGCACGGAGGAAGACGACGCGGCCCCGCGACTTGGTCGCGGCGGCCTCGAGCTGCTCGACGAGCGCGGGATCGCCGTCGCCACAGACGACGATCTGCGCGTCCGTCGAGCGCAGCAGCCGCGGCAAAGCGGCGAGCAGCAGGTCGGTGCCCTTCTGAGGTACGAGGCGGCCGACGCTCACGACGAGGGGCGCCCCCTCGGGCTGCAAGGGCAGGCCGAGCTCCTTGCGGAACGCCGCCTTGCAGCGCGCCTTGCTGGACGGGTCCTCCGCGTCGTACCGCGCCGGCAGGTGCGGATCGGTGGCGGGGTTCCACACGGAGTAGTCGACGCCGTTCAGCACTCCAGTGAGGCGCCCCTTGGCGCGGAGCACGCCGTCGAGCCGGAAGCCGCCGGCCTCCGTGACGAGCTCGGCCGCGTGGTGGGGGCTCACGGTGCTCACGAGGTCGGCCGAGACGATGCCCTGCTTGAGCAGGCTCACGTCGCCGTAGAACTCGAGCCCCTCGACCGTGAAATCGCTCCACGGCAGGCCGAGGTCGGCCATCGCCTCCTTCGGGAACACACCCTGGTGCGCCGCGTTGTGCAGCGTGAGGAGCGTGCGCGTGCCCTCGACGCGTGCATCTTGCATGTACTTCGCGGCGAGCGCCGTCGGCCAGTCGTTGAGGTGCACGACGTCGAAGGGCATCCCTTCGCGGGCGCGGAGCCGGGCGACCTCGGCGACGGCGTGGGAGAAGATGGCGAAGCGCCGCGCGTTGTCCGGGTACTCGTCGCCGGCCGGCCCGTAGACGTGCGGGCGGTTCCACAGGCCCGGCGCGTCGACCAGCAGCAGGTCGACCTGCGACGCGAGGCGCCCATCGTAGAGGGTGATCTCCACGTTCGCGTCGCCGTGGGCGAGCCGGAGCGGGGTGAGGCGCCGGGCCACGAGCAGGCCGCCCGCCTCGAAGCCCGGGAAGCGCGGGACGATCACCGTGACCTTGTGGCCGAGCGCACGGAGCGCCTTGGTCAGCGACAGCGCCACGTCGGCGAGGCCGCCCACCTTCACGTAGGGCGCGAGCTCGGTGACTGCGAAGAGGATGTCCATGAAGCACGCCTCTTACCACGTGCCCGGCCCGGCGAGAGCGCGTAAGTTCGCCTGCGATGACACGCCTCCGGGCCTCCGAGACCGAGCTCGTGCGCCCGGAGGGCCTGCCGGAGGGCTCGGTCGTGAGCGTGTTCCGCGTGCCTCCGGAGGGCGCGGGGCTCCGGCTCGACGTCTTCCTCGTGTCGGAGCTGCGCCGAACGAGCCGCACCCGCGCGCAGGCGATCATCCGCGCGAGCGCGTTCGACGACCGCGGGCGCAAGCTCCGCGCGAACGACCGGGTCTTCGCCGAGCAGCGGGTCTTGCTGTGGCGGCCCGCGTGGGACGAGACGCCCGAGCCGCACGACGTGCCGGTGCTCTTCGAGGACCCGCACCTGCTCGCGGTGAGCAAGCCCGCCGGCCTGCCGGTGCACCCCACCGCGCGCTACCACAAGAACACGCTCATCATGCTGCTCAAGAGCGAGCGCCCCGGCGAGTTCGTGTCGCTGGGGCACCGCATCGATCGCGAGACCAGCGGAGTGCTGCTCGCGCCCCGCACGCCCGCCTGCGACCGGCTCTTGAAGCGCGCGTTCGAGGAGCGCGGCGACATCGAGAAGACCTACCTCGCGATCACCTGGGGCGTGCCCCGCGGCGCGACGGCGGGCGAGGAGCTCCGCTTCGAGTGCGCGATGCACCTGCCGAAGGTGGCGAAATTCGGCGTGAAGATGGAGCTCTCGCCCCCGGGCGAGGGGCTCGCCTCGGCCACCCGCTTCACTGTGCTCGGCGTGCGCGCCCGCCCCGCGGAGGCCGGAGGACCGCCGCGAGAGTACTCCCTCGTGCGGTGCGTGCTCGAGACCGGCCGCCAGCACCAGATCCGCCTGCACCTCGCGGCGCTCGGCGCGCCGATCGTGGGCGACAAGCTCTACGGCCCCGACGACGGCTGCTTCCCCCGCGGCGCGGACGGCGAGCTGACGAGCGACGACCTCGCGCTGCTCGAGCTGCCGCGGCACGCGCTGCACGCGCACCGCCTCGAGCTCCCCCACCCCATCACCGGCGAGCGCCTGCGCATCGAGGCGCCGCTGCCGCATGATCTGGCCGAGTTCTGGGCGGGGCTCGCGCCCGTGCCTGTCCCGCCGATCGCGTGAGGCGCTACATCCCGCGCGGCACGCGCGAGAGGTCCACCTGGTCGAGCGCGGCGCGGATGAGCGCGCTCCGGTTCGCCTTCGTGACGCCCTGCTGCTTCAGCTCGTCGACCATGGCGTCGAGCCGCGCGAGGTCCTTCGTGTACAGGGAGATGCAGATCACCTTGTAGTGCTGAGGCTTGTCCGCCGGCTCGCGCCGCGGCGACGCCGGCCCCTCGTTCGTGTAGAACGCGCCCGAGAGCACCCCCTGCACCTCGTCCCCGTCGAGCACGCCGCCGAGGCCGCTGGTGCTGCTCATTCCGCTCGTCCCGATGGTCGTCTCGCGCTCGTCGTCTCGTGCCATGGTCCTCTCCTTGCCCGTTACGCGTTCGCCGCGAGCGCCTGGCTCGGGGGGGTCGTGTCCAGGTCGACGGGCGCCGCGACGCGCCCCGTGATGAGCCGCTCGACCACGGCCCGGTAGTCCTCCGACGCGTGCGACTCGGGCGCGTGCTCGAAGATGGTCTTGCCCTGCGCGGGCGCCTCCTTGAGGCGCGTGCCCGCGCGGATGGGCGAGAAGCAGCGATCACCGAAGTGCTGCGTCAGGGTCTCGACGGCGTCGCGGCAGATGCGCGCGCGCGCGTCGTAGAACGTGGGGAGCACGCCGTAGATCTGCACCGGGTGCCGGAGCAGGCCGTTCACGTTCTTCACCGTCTTGATGACCTGCCGCACGCCCACGAGCGACAGGTAGTCGCACGCGACGGGCACGAGGATGCCGTCCGCGAACACGAGGGCGTTCTGGTTCATGAGCGAGAGCGACGGGGAGCAGTCGAGGATGACCACGTCGTACGCCTCGGTCGCGGAGGCCAGCCGGTCCCGGAGGACGCGATCGCGGTTCTGGCGCCCCGCGAGGTAGAGCTCCGCGGCCGCGAGGGTCTCGTTCGACGGGAGCAGATCGAGGTTCGGCCGCACGGTCGTCGCGGCCTGCTCGGCGCGGAGGCCCATCACGAGCACGTGGTAGAGGGTCTTCTCGGGCTTCACGCCGAACGACACAGCCACGTTGCCCTGCGAGTCGGTGTCCACCAGCAGCACGCGCAGCCCACGCTCTGCGAGGCCGGCGGCGATGCTCACGGTCGTCGTGGTCTTGCCCGTGCCACCCTTGTGGTTGAAGATCGCGAGGCGACGCGGCCCGTCGAAGGGCGCGAGGGCGCGCGACGGGGCGGCGGGGCCGCTCGGCTTCGCGGCCACGCGGAGGGTCGACGGCGGCGG
>CAZHGG010000699.1:0-3985 GCA_964531755.1 uncultured Polyangiaceae bacterium | reverse complement strand
TCGACGCCGCCGCGCTCCTCATGGCCGAGGCGGGCGCGACCGAGCCGGGGGCTGTCGCGGAGGCCCCGTACGACCTCGCGGCCGACCTCGTGACGCGCGGAGAGGACGCGCGGCGACGCCTCGGGGCGGGCGCGGCGACCTCCGTGGTCGGGGACGTGTTCCTGCTCGCCGGGCCGTCCAGCTTCGGGGGCTTCGCGGCCAGCCGCAGCCTCACGGCGCGGGCGTTGGCTGCATTCTACAACGATCGCTTCGGACGGCGCCCGCGGGAGGCGCTCACCGTGTACCTCTTCGGCGACGCGCAGAGCTACTCGGCGTTCTGCAAGGCGGCGATCCACGAGGCGTGCATCTCGATCTACGGCTTCTACTGGCCGTCGGAGCGTTGGATGGTCATGAACGCGGGCTTGGGCCTCGGCACTCTCACGCACGAGCTCGTCCACCCGCTCGTGGAGGCCGACTTCCCCGACGCGCCGACGTGGCTGAACGAGGGCATCGCGTCGATCTTCGAGGCCCCGACCTTCCCCAGGCCGGGCGAGATCCACGGGGTCAAGAACTGGCGGCTCCCGCGCCTGCGTGCGGCGCTGGGCGGTCCCCCGAAGGCGCGCGCGAAGGCCATGCCGCGCACGCTCTTCGGGATGGCGGACGACGTGTTTCGCGACGACGACGAGGCGCTGCACTATGCGCTCGCGCGCTACCTCTGCCAGTGGCTCGACGAGCGCGGAAAGCTGTGGCCGTTCTACCGCGCCTTCCGCGACGACAGGCGCGCCGATCCGACGGGGGCGGCCGCCTTCAAGCGCGTCGTGGGCGCCACACCGGAGGAGGCCGAGGCCCCCTTCCTGGCGTGGCTCGCGCGCCTCTAAGCCGGTGCTCACTTGAATCGAGCCCGAAATCCCACGGCTCCCGCCTTCGGCTTCTCACGAGAGCCGTGGGCTTCCGGGCTCGATGACCGTTAGATCTGCACGTCGCCTTCGGACGATTCAGGATCGGCGGAGCTGGGTTCCGCCTCCGTCGCGGGACCGCGCGCGCCGCGGGTCAGCCACGGCGATCCGGCGCGAGCCCCTCGAGGAGGTCGAGCGCCTCCTCCCCCGACGCGCGCAGATCGCCGACGGCGCCGCCGTCGATCCACTCCTCGATCACGACCCGCAGCACGCCGACGATCGCGCCCGCCGCCAGCCGCGCGCGGCGCGGATCGCCGCCCCCGCGCGCCAGGGCCACGGCGAGCGCCGAGAGCGCGCGGCGGTCCCACTCGAGATCTTTGGCGAGCAGCTCCGGCGACGCGGCGAGCACGCGGTGCTCGCGGAGGATCTCGGCGCGCCCCGCTTCGTGCTGCTCCGACAGGGCCACGAGCGCGCGGCGCACGGTGCGGAACGGGCGCTCGCCCGGCCTCGGCGCCGCGAGCAGCGCCTCGAGGGCCTCGAGCTGCGCCGCGCGGCGACCGAAAAACGCGTCCTCCTTCGTGGGGAAATAGCGGAAGAACGTGCGCCGCGAGACGTTCGCCGCCGCGGCGATGTCGTCCACCGTGACCGCGCCGAAGCCGCGCTCGTGGAAGAGCTGCTTCGCGGCGCGCGCGAGCGTCTCGCGGGAGGCCGCCTTCTTTCGATCGCGGAGGCCCGCGAGCTCCGGCGCGACGCGCGCGCTCACGCCCTCACCGCGGCACCGGCGTGAACATCCGCCCCACGAACGCGAGGAGCAGCTGCCCTCGCACGTCGAGCGGCAGCTCGTTCAGCAGCGCGTTGATGTCGGCCATCTCGCGCGGGGTGGTGCCGCCGCCGCCGCCCAGGCTGTCGATGAGGCGGCCGAGCCCCTCGCCCGAGGTGTCGGCGGCGATCATCGCGGCGAGCTGCGACGCGAGCTCGCGCGGCGGCTTCACGCCCCCGCCCGCGGCGCGCACCTCCGCCACGCACGCGCGGAGCGCCTCGAGGAACGGCCCGATCCACCGCGTGTTGCCGGGGTTGATCGTCATGTGGATGTTCTCCTTCGACGGGCCGCTCGCGAGCTGCGCCTGAACGGCGAAGCCCTTGGCCTTCAGGGCGTCGCACAAGGAGAACACGCTGAGCTCGTCGGACGTGAAGCCGACGAGGCTCATCTGCGGGGTGCCCATCACGCGGAGCCCCGGGATGGCGTCGATGCCCGCGACCAGCGCTTTGTGCGCGTCGTAGAGCTCCTTCGCGATGCGCATGTAGCCGTCATCGCCCACGAACTGCAGCACCGCCCACGCGGCCGCGAGCGGACCGCCCGACTTCGAACTCTGGATGGTGGTGTTGATCATCGTGTACCCGGTCCACTCCGAGCACGCGAAGAGCTGGTGCTTGCGGATGGACTCGTCCCGGTAAAGCACCACCGAGGCGCCCTTCGGGCAGAGACCGTACTTGTGCAGGTCCATCGACATGCTGGTGACCCCGGGGACGCGGAAGTCGAAGTCGGGCACGTCGGCGCCGAGCCGGCGGAAGAACGGCAGCAGGAACGCGCCCATGCACCCGTCGACGTGGCAGAGCACGCCCCGCTCCTTCGCGAGCGCCGCGATCTCGGGGACCGGGTCGACCACGCCGTGGGCGTACGAGCACGCCGAGGCCACGACGAGCACCACGTCGTCGTCGAGCTTCGCCCGCATGTCCGCCACGTCGGCGAGGAAGGTGTCGGGATCGACCGCCGTGAGGACCACCTCCACGCCGAGGTAGTGGCCTGCCTTGTGGAACGCCGCGTGCGCCGTGATGGGCACGAGCATCTTCGGGCGCTGGAGACCGGGCCGGCGCGCGAGGGCGTAGTCGCGGGCCGTCTTCACGGCGAGCATGATCGACTCGGTGCCGCCGCTCGTGAAGTTGCCGACCACGGCCTCGTCCCCGCCGAGGTGTCGGCGCGACATGTCGACGAGATCGTTCTCGAACGTGCGCAGGCTCGGGAACGTGGTGGGGTCGAGGCCGTTCTCGGTGAGGTAGGCCATGAAGGCGTGCTTGCCGACCTCCTCGATGTCGGCGCCTGCCTCGAACGTGTACGCGAACAGCTTCCCGTCACGCCAGGGCCAGTCGTCTTTGCGGGCGGACTCGACGGCGTGGGCGACTTCGGCCTTCGTGAGGCCGGTGGACGGAATGCGCATGGGGAGCTCCTTCGGTTGAGCGGAACCTAGCATTCTGGCACTGAGTGTCAACTGGCATCTTGTGACATTTTCGGCGGGCGCGGGAACGCGGAGCGGCAGCGCACGGGCGTGGTGCCGCGGACGCTGTGCGTGATCCGCGACGAGCCGCTCGAGGTCTTCCGCCACTTCCAGCACCGAGTGACCGGGGGGAACTAGGGCGCAGGTTCGGCGTGCCGCACGAGAGGTCCATCGCCCACCCGCGCCCGTCCGCCGAGCGAGGCGGGGGCCGGCGGCGGCGGATCAGGGCGAGCGCGTCATGCTGCAGAGCGCCCAGCCGCGATCGCCGTCGTCGAAGGCGACGTGCACGAGCTTGCCGTGGACCTCGTCCACCACGCCGTCGTACAGGCTCATCGTGCGGCTCCACGGGGCGCGGACGCGCGCGCCCACCGCGAACGCGCACGGATCGCTCGGCGTCGGGAGCGGCGTGCCCTTCGGCCGGAGCGCCGTCACCTCGGCCCAGCCGTGATCGCCGTCGTCGAAATCGATCTCGGCGAGCTTCCCATAACGCGCCTTGATCTTGCCGTGGTACATGCCGCCCCCGGACCAGGGGGCCTGCACCACCGAGCCGACGCCGGGCTCCTTGCGCTTGCCGCAGCCAACGAGCAGCGCGGCGCCGAGGGCGACGAGGAGCGCGGTGCGGGCGACGGGCCTGGCGGCGGCGAGCGGGACCATGGCGCAAGGCTACACGACGCGGCGGGAAGATCGCCGCCGGCGGCGCGTAGGAGCGGAGGCATGACGACCCGCTCGGCTCCTCGCCCATTCCCCCGCGCCGCGCGCGCCGGCGCCTCGTGGCCGGCGGTGGCCCTGACCGCCGCGCTGCTCGGCTGCGGGACGCCCCCGTGCGAGGAGGGCGAG
>CAZHGG010000698.1:0-3986 GCA_964531755.1 uncultured Polyangiaceae bacterium | reverse complement strand
CCCCTCACGAGCCGCTCGCGGACCACGGGCGTCACGGGCGCGACGCCGTCCACCAGCGCGCGGGCCGGGCTTGGTCCGAGCGGTCCGAGCGGGATGCGCGTCGCGCCGGCGCCCACGTCGCGGTCGATGGCGAGGCCGAGCCGCTCGAGCCCCTCGGCGGCGCGCGGATCGTCGGGCGCGGCGATGAAGAGGGCGAGGGCCCCCTCGGCGCCTCGGGTGGCGCGTTCGACGAGGAGGCGAAGGAGCGTGAGCGTGTGGTCGTCGAGCCACTGCGCGTCGTCGACGGTCACCACGATTGAGGTCCTCCGCGAGGCGCCGACGAGCTGCTCCTCGAGCGCCTCGATCTGCGCGTCGACGCTGGCGCGAACGGCGAGGTTCTCCGTCGTCAAGATGCGCTCGATCGCGTCGCGCACCTCGCCCAGCGGGCCGCCGCTCGTCTCCTCCAGCGCCCCGCGCAGCGCCCCGAAGGGGGCCCGACGATCCAGCGAGCCGCGGACCGCCAGCACGCTCGTGAAGCCCTGCGCGACCGCCGCCCCCGCGATCTCCGCCAGCATTCGGGAGCACCCCACGCCGTGCGGTCCGCTGAGGAGCGCGACCCGCACGTGGCCCCCCGACGCCTCCTCGAGCGCTCGGCGAGCGAGCGAGGCCTCTGTCTCTCGGCCGACGAGCCGCGGGCGGTCCACAGGCGGGCGCGGGGCCGAGCCCGTCACGCCGACGAGGCGGCGCACCGCCGCGTCGAGCGCGGGGTGATCGCGGTGCTCCCCCGTGTCCGGCGCGATGCACCGCCACGGGCGCCCCGCAGCGCGGGGCGAGTCGAGGAGCACGAGGCTCCCGTCGAGCGTGGGGAGCCACGGATCGACCGGGATCGCGGCGCCCTCGAGGAGCACGAACGCCGCGCCCCGCTCGAGCCCGGCCGCCTGCTCCTCGCGGCCCTTCTTGTAGACCCCTCGCCGCCGGGGCACGCCGTGCCGGACCTCGGTGGTGGCGGGATCTCGTTCCACCGCGACCCGGAGCGGGACGCCGAGCAGGCCCGCGGCGGCGTCGAGCGTCTCCAGGGTCCTCGCGGGCGCGTCGTCGCCTGTCCCCCCGCCATGGATGAACTCGTTGCGAGACGCCACCATGGCGCCGAGGGCCGGTGCCTCGGCGAACGCGAGGAGCTTCGCCGCGGCGGGGCTCACCCGCCGGAGCGTGTTGCGCAGGACGCGGGCCAGCTCGAGCCAGCGGCCGTCCGTGAGCTTGACCGCGCGGTCGAGGGCGTCCGCGAGCTGCCCCGGCGCGGCGCCCTCGCTCGCCCCCGCGAACGTGGCGAGGCCGAGCGACACCGCGTAGCGCGCCACCGCCGCCGAGAGCTCGTAGAGGCGCTTGCGGACGCCGGTCGGATCGTCCTCGTCGCGCGCGATCTGCACCTCGAGGCCGAGCATCGCGAGCGGCTCGGGGAGCTCGCCGTTCCTGTCTTGGAGCTCGTCGAGCAGGTCCTCGTCGAGCGCCTTCGCCCGCGCTCGGCGCGAGGGCGTGGGGGAGTCGTCGCCCGCGTCGGCCACGACGGCCTCGGCTAGTTCTCGACCGCGATGCCGCGTGACCTCGGGCCGTCCGGGTGCGCCGCCTTGTACTCCTCGAGCCGCTGGGGGAGGTCGGCCGCGCTGATGTGGAGGAACGGGAAGGCCTTGGCGACCACGTCGTCGCCGGAAGCGGCGCGCGCCTCGAAGGAGGTGCCCTGCGAGGGCGCGAGCTTGAAGCCGCGGCTCGACACGCAGGTCTCGGGCTCGGCCGTCTTCGCGGCGAGCCCGAAGCCGCGCGATCGGGGGCAACCGGACTTCGCGTCCATGGCGGCGAGCTGGGTCAAGCCCGAGTCTTGCGTGATGTCGTCGACGGTGCCCGCCGCGACCTTCTTCAGCGTCTCCTCCAGCTCCTGGAGCGGCTGGAGGCTCGCGACGATGAACACCCGCTCGCGCCCGAGATCTTTGTCGTCGAGGAGGTACGTGTGCGCGGGGTCGGGCAGGGTGATCACCGCCGACGCCGGGAGCGGGTTGGGGATCGGGATCCGCCTGTCGGGGAAGAGCACGTTCACCTTCCCCGACTGCGTCACCTGGAAGAGGTACACGAAGGCGGTGCGGCTCACCTCGAACTTGAACGTCGCCTCGGTGCCCGTGGGGAGCGGGTAGTTCGGCAGCGCGACGATCTTCGGCTGGCCCGGGAGCTGCGCTTCGACGGTGAGCCTGAACGAGAGCGGCGCGCTGGGCGCCTGGCCCACGCGGCTCATGGCGACGTCGGCCGCCTCGAGCGCCTCCTTGCGCTTCTCGGGGGGGGCCGACTCGACGAGCTTCGCGACGGCCCCCGAGAGGAGCAGGTTCTGCTCGCGCGCGTCCGCCCGGTACTGCTCGGCGGTGAGCACGCACGCGTTGTATTGGCGGCAGATCCGCGTCGTCGCGGCGATGTACGCCTGGAGCCGGTCGTTGCACCGCCGGAGCTCGGTGTCCTGAAAGGAGCCCTTGGCGCCGAAATTGAAGACCTTGGCCTCGCCGTCGGTCTTGATGCCCTGATAGGCGATCTCAGCGTCGCAGTCGACGATCGGGTGCCGATCGGGGCAAGAGCTCGGCTGCCCGGCGACGGGCTTCGCCTCGCGGCAGCACACGATCGAGGCGAGCATGGTTCCGACGGCGAGGGCCGCTGAGATTCGCATGAACGAAGGTTCATCCTCGCGAGCGCGCGCTGTCAAGAGCAGTGCCGTGCCGCGACTCCCGACCCTCCGGGCCGGCCTCGGGGCCAATCTGCGCCGCGCTTAGGCGCACTCCCGCCGTGCCGCGGCGGCTGGCGGCCAGCGCGCCCGTTCGGCGCGACCGCGCCGAGCGAAACCGCATCGGAAGGTGTATCTCATCTCGCGATGGACGTCCTCCTCCAGCAACTCGCGGCGCCTTCCACGTTGACGGGCGCGGCCCTCACGGCGCTCTCCGCGGCGCTGAGCGACTCGGCGGGAGGCGACCGCGAGGTGCTCCTCCGCGCGGCGCTCGCCCGGAAGGCGCAGCTCGACGAGACCGCGGCCGCGCGCGCGCTCGAGGCCGCGCTCCTCGACCACATCGCGACGAGCCACGCGGCGCTCGCGCGCATCGCGTCGGCGCTGCAGTGCCACTTCCACGAGGGGCTGTCGGACTCGCGCCTGCTAGGCGCGGTGCACGTCGCGCTCGAGGTCGACGCCCTGTCCCCGCGCGAGCTCTTCCTCCTCCTCCCGCCGCTGCTCGCGTCTGACGAGCGCTTCTCGCGCTTGCTGCCCGCGCACGCGCCGCTGCTCGACCGGCTCCGCGCTGCGAACGTCTGCCGCGGCGTGGCGCTCGCGACCGGGCCCGTCGGCGCCCTCGACGCGGTCGTCGGCTTCGAACACGCCGAGCGGTTCCTTGGGGCGCTCGCCGCTCTCTACGACGATCCCGACCCGACCGTCGGCGCGAGGGCGGCGTGGGCGATGGGCGCGCTCTACGACGACCCGCGGGTGGCTCGGATCTCCCAGCGTGCGGCCGGGCCCCGCGCCGGGGTGCTTGGGCGCCGCGCGCTCGTCGTGGACGTGGCGCGATGGCAGCTCGGCGAGCTCGCGGACGACGCGTTCCTCGGGCAGCTCCGCGGCGGCCTCGGCAAGACGGACCCCTACGCCCGCGCCTCCGCCATCTTGGCCATGACGTATGGGGTAGCCGTCGCGCCGGAGACGACGCTCGACGTGGTCTCCTCGTTCGCGCTCGATCCCTCTCCGCTCGTGCGCACGGCCGTGGGGGCCTTCGCGGGGGCGCTCCCCGTCGAGGCCAGCGCGCCGCTCCTGGCTTCGCTCCGGTCGGCGCCGGGCGACGCCCCCGCCGCCCTCCGGATTTGGCTCGACGACGGGGGGCCCGAGCGTCCGCTCGGCGCCCTCCGCGACGCTCGCCGGGCCGCTCGACGAGGCGCGCGCGCGCCGCGGCCCCACGTGCAGCAGGCGCGGGCGCGCCTCTCCCGGGGCGCGCCCGACG
>CAZHGG010000697.1:0-3992 GCA_964531755.1 uncultured Polyangiaceae bacterium | reverse complement strand
CGACCAGCTGGCCCGCACGACGTAGAGCTCCTCGCCCTCCCAGAGCACGCGGAAGCACCCTTGCTCCACGCGCCGCACCACGCGGTCGTCGCTCGGCCCGCCCCAGCGCGCGGGCGCGAAGGGCGGCGGCGCCGCGAGCAGCTCGACCTCGCAGCGCCCGAGCTCGGCGAAGGCCTCGAGCGCCAGGCCGCGGGTCGCCACGTACACGCGGCCGGGGAAGGCCTCGTGGACGCGCGCCTGCACCCGGAGGGGGGTCGCGGCGTCCGTCGGGGAGAGCGCGCGCAGGAACAGATCGGCCGAGAGCGGGTGCATCCGCGCACCTTGCCGCGGGCGCGCGAGAAACGCGATCGAATCTGCGCGAGGAGGGCCTCGGCGACGGGGGGCGGAGGCGGCCGGGCGCGCGCGGCGCGGCGCGTGTCGGCCTTGCCCCGCGTGCCCGACGGGGGCATCATCCGCGCCGATGCCTACCCCTCTCCAAGAGAAACACGCCCGCTTCGTCCTCACTCCCTGGGTCGCGCAGGGCGGCCTCGCGGCGCCGGTCATCGTCCGCGGCGAGGGCAGCACGCTCTACGACGACGAGGGAAAGGCCTACTACGATCTCGGCTCGGGCCTCATCGCGGTGAACCTCGGCCACGGCCACCCGAAGGTGGTCAAGGCCATCCAGGAGCAGGCGGCCCGGCTGGGGTACGCGGCGCCGTCGCTCTTCAACAAGGAGCGCGCCGAGCTGGCCGAGGAGCTCTCGGCGATCGCGCCGTGGGGCGCGGAGGGCTGCCGCACGTTCTTCACGACCGCGGGGGCCGAGGCCAACGACGACGCCCTCCGGCTCTCGCAGCACCTCACGGGGCGCCGCAAGGTGCTCTCGGCGTACCGCTCGTTCCACGGGTCCACCGGCGCCGCCATCACGCTCACAGGCGAAGACCGCCGGTGGGGTGGCG
This sequence comes from uncultured Polyangiaceae bacterium, assembly GCA_964531755.1. GTDB lineage: Bacteria > Myxococcota_A > Polyangia > Polyangiales > Polyangiaceae > JAAFHV01. Next base: position 3,057 of record CAZHGG010000697.1, on the reverse strand, counting down.
AACCGGGAGTGCCCGGGGTCCTGAAGTTTTTTGCCCCGTACCCCTACCGCAGCCCGTTCTACGCGACCACGCCGGAGGAGGAGTCGGCGCGGGCCATCGAGCACCTCGAGCGCGTCCTCATGCACGAAGATCCCAAGCGCGTCGCCGCGGTCTTCATCGAGGGCGTCGTCGGCTCGAACGGCGTCATCGTGTATCCCGACGGCTACCTCACGGCGCTGCGCGCGCTCACCGAGCGCCACGGCATCCTGCTCGTGATGGACGAGGTCATGACGGGCTTCGGGCGCACGGGGGCCGCGTTTGCGTCGACGCGCTACGGGATCGTGCCCGACCTCATCACGTTCGCGAAGGGCGTCACGTCGGCCTACGTGCCGCTCGGCGGCGTGATGATGCGCGAGAGCCTCGCGAAGACCTTCGACGCGCGGGCGCTGCCCTCGGGCCACACCTACTCCGGGCACCCGCTGGGTGTCGCCGCCGGCCTCGCCACCGTGCGCGCCTACCGCGAAGAGGGGCTCTTCGAGCGGGGCCGCGAGATCGAGGGCTGGCTCCAGGAGGGGCTCCGCCCGCTCGTCGACAAGTACGAGATCGTGGGCGAGGTGCGGGGCGTCGGCGCGTTCTTCGCCGTCGAGTTCGTGAAGAACAAGGCCTCGAAGGAGCCCCTCGTCGAGTGGCACGGCGCGGGCGGCCTCGGCGTCATGAAGAACCTCTACGGCGAGCTCCGCAAGCGCGGCGTGTACACCTTCGGCAAGTTCAACTGCGCGATGGTGGCGCCCCCGCTCACGACCTCGCGCGCCGAGCTCGACAAGGCGCTCGTGGCCCTCGACGAGTCCATCGGGGCCCTGCAGGCGAGCCTCGGCTAGCCGGGGCGCGCCAGCCTCACAGCCTCACAGCGGCAGGCGCACGATCCCCGCGCGGGTGCGGAGGGCGATGGTCTCGGCGCCGTCCGCGTCGCTCGTGAGGTAGGGGCCGAGCTGCGACTGGGCGTGCCGTGAGAAGCGCGCCTCGAACGGGCCGCCGCGCGCGTGGGCCTTCACCTCGGCGTAGAGCGCGTCACCCGCGCCGAGGCGCACGCGCGCCCCGAGGGGCTCGCGGGTGCCGTCGCTGAGGACGAGCACCGGGAAGCCCTCGGCGTCCTCGACCACCGCGCGCACCACGTAGGGGGCGTCCTGGACGACGAAGTACGTCCAGTCGTAGCCGTTGTTCAGGATGAGACGGCCGTCGAGCGGGTGCCGGGCGATCCACCTGTGCATCGCCTCGGCCAGCCTCGGGTGCTCGACGACCGCGCCGTCGTGGTGGAAGCGGCCCTCCGCGTCGAGCGTGATCGTGCTCTCGCGCGAGCGCCCCGGGGGCGGCGGCCGCGTGTAGAAGTCGGGCGCGAGCGAGGGCGCGGGCGCGTCGGGAGGCTCGAGGAACGGCGGGAGCGTCATGGGGCTTCTCGGGTTTGGGAGCGCCGGGGAGGCCCTGCGTTCATGGCGAGCCCTCGCCTTGGGGCACGGGCTCGCCCTCGCGGGGCTCACGTCGGACCTCGCGCGCGCACGAGACGACGGAGCCCACTTGACCCCCGCGCGAACGTTCCCTACAAGTTTCAAAACAATTTGAAGGATATAAATCCTGCGGGCGCGAGCCCTGGAGGCACCATGACAGCCGAGCCCACGCCGCCCGCCGACGCAAGCGCTTCCGCCGGGCCGATCGCCGAGGTCGAGCAGCGCGCCGGCCGCGAGCGCGAGCACGCGGGGGACGTGCGCGGCATGTTCGCGCGCATCGCGCCCACCTACGATCGCCTGAACGAGCTCCTCTCGTTCGGCGTCGACGCGCGGTGGCGCAGGCGGGCCATCGACGCCCTCGCCGACCTGCCCGAGGGCCCGACCCTCGACCTGTGCGCCGGCACGATGGACCTCTCGCGGCTCCTGGCCCAGGCGTTCCCCGAGCGCCGCGTCGTGGCGTCCGACTTCGCGGCGGAGATGCTCGAGCGTGGGAGATGGAAGGCGCCGCGCGCCGAGCGCATCGTGGCCGACGCGCTCGACCTGCCGTTCGCGACCGGGACCTTCGCCGCGGTCGTGTGCGCCTTCGGCGTGCGCAACCTCGCCGATCCCGCCGCGGGCGCGCGCGAGGCGCTCCGGGTGTTGCGGCCCGGGGGGCGCCTCGTGGTGCTCGAGTTCTTCCGGCCCGTGGGCCTCCTGACGCGCGCGTTCCACGCGGCCTACGGCGACGTGGTGCTGCCGCGCGTCGGCGGCTGGGTCTCTGGGGATCGCGAGGCGTACGCGTACCTGTCGCGGAGCATGAAGGCGTTCTTGTCGCGCCGGGAGTACGAGGCCGCGCTGACCGACGCGGGCTTCGTGGGCGTGCGCGGCGAGGAGCTCACGCTAGGCGTGGCCTCGCTCGTGTGCGCGGAGCGGCCAGGGGCGCCGTCGTGAGCGCGCCGGCACCGCGCAAGAAGCGGATCGTCCTCGGCGTGACAGGCGCGAGCGGCGCGCCCTACGCGAAGCGGCTCGCCGGCCTGCTGCGCGAGCGCGACGACGTCGAGGTCGCCGCGTGCCTCTCGAGCACCGCGCCGGAGGTGTGGGCGCTCGAGTGCGGCGGCGACATCCGCGAGGAGCTCGGCCTGCCGGTGTGGGGCGCGCGCGACTACCGCGCCCCGTTCGCCAGCGGGAGCGCCGGGTGGGACGCGATGGTCATCGTGCCCTGCAGCATGGGCACCGTCGCGCGGATCGCCCACGGCACGAGCGAGACGCTGCTCACGCGCGCCGCCGACGTCATGCTGAAGGAGCGCCGCACCCTCATCGTCGTGCCGCGCGAGACGCCGCTCTCGACGCTGCACCTCGAGAACCTCACGACGCTCTCGCGCCACGGCGCGCTCGTGTTGCCCGCGATGCCCTCGTTTTATGGCGGCGCGCGGTCGCTCGAGGACGCCCTCGACACCGTGCTCGCGCGGGTCCTCGACCACCTCGGCCTCGCGCACGACGTGGGCCGACGCTGGGGCGACGCGGCGCCTCGCGCCCCGAGGTCGACGTGAGCGCCCTCGTCGAGCGCGCCCTCGAGCGCGCGGGGCTCCTCGCCGCC
>CAZHGG010000696.1:0-3996 GCA_964531755.1 uncultured Polyangiaceae bacterium | reverse complement strand
ACGAGCGCCTCCGGCTCGACCCTGCCGAGCAGCTCCTTCGCGACCCGGGCGGCGACCTCGCCGTGGGCGAGCGGGGCGTCGTCGTCGGCCGCGAGGACCTCCGAGAGGCGCGCCGCCTGCGCGCGTCGGACGTCTTCAGGCGTCGGAATAGGTAGCAACTCCGCGTAGATACCAGCGCGCTTCAGGAGCCGACGCGCGAGCTCCTTCGAAGCGGGCGGCACCAGCATGATGCTCGTGCCCTTGCGGCCGGCGCGGCCGGTGCGGCCGCTGCGGTGGGTGTACGACTCGGGATCGCCGGGCGGATCGGCGTGGAGCACGCGCGTCACGTCCGGCAGATCGATGCCGCGCGCGGCGACGTCGGTCGCGACGAGCACGCGGGTGCGGCCCACGCGGAAGCCGTCGAGCGCGCGCGTGCGCTCGCTCTGCTCCATGTCGCCCGTCAGGGCCGTGGCCGAGAAGCCGGCGCGGATGAGCGCGTGGGCGAGCTCGCTCGCGCCGTCGCGGGTCTTGGTGAAGGCGAGGGTGGACTCGTCCGGCGCGGTGAGCAGCACGTTCATCACGGCCGCCTCCCGGTCGGAGTACGGGACGATGTGCACCACGTGGGCGATGTCCTCGTTGGCGTCGCCGCGGCGCGTGCCCTCGACGTCGACCACGTTCGACTGGTACGCGTCGGCGAGGCGGAGGACCTCGCGCGGGAACGTGGCCGAGACCATGTGCGTGCGGCGCCCCTCGGGCACGGCGTCGAGGATGGCGCGCAGGTCTTCGGTGAAGCCCATGTCGAGCATGCGGTCGGCCTCGTCGAGCACCACGGAGCGCACCGCGCTCGGGTCGATCGAGCCTCGCTTGAGGTGGTCGAGCATGCGGCCGGGCGTGCCGACGACGATCGAGGCCCCGCGCGACAGCGCGCGCCGCTCGAGCCCGCCGGACGTGCCGCCGGTCACGACGACCACCTCCGCCGACACGGGGGCGAAGAACCAGGAGAGCTCCGCGCCGACCTGGGCCGCGAGCTCGCGCGTGGGCGCGATGACGAGCGCGAAGGGGTCGCGCCCCGGCGTGAGCTCCTCGCGGAGGAAGAGCTGCGCGAGCACGAGGCCGACCGCCACGGTCTTGCCCGACCCGGTCTGTGAGGAGACGCGGAGGTCGACCTCCGCGAGCGACTCCTCGAGCACGGCGCGCTGCACGAGCGTCAGCTCGCTGAACCCGCGCGCCTCGAGCGCCTCCCGAAAGGGTGACGGCACGTCGGCGATCGTGGGGCGCTGGTCCGGGTCGGTCATGGGGGGCGCGGAACCTACTCTCTTTGGCCGCGGTTGCAAACCTCACGGGGCCGCGGCGCGTGAGGCGCGCGCGGCGCCCAGCGCTACGCGGTGCCGGTCGGGCGCACCTCGTGGCGACCGAGGCTGCGCGCCTGGGTGGTGAGCCACGCGTCACCGTCGCGCACCCACACCTCCTCCGCCGTCATGTCGAACGCGAAGGGCGTGCGCGTCCCGTCGGCCTCCAGGGAGGTGGCCTCGAACACGCCGTGCACGGTGGCGATCGCGCGCCCGCCGTCGACGAAGAGCGCCCGCACCTCGCGCTTCCAGCTCACGTCCCGGAGCGTCTCCATCATGCGCGCGAGGCCCTCGACCGTCTGCGCGCGGGCCACCCGCGTGCCGCCTCGCTCGTACGAGACGTAGTCCGGCGTGAAGAACCGGGTGACGCCCCCGATGTCGTTGCGGCGGAAGGCGTCCTCCATCTCGGCGTAGTAGCCCTCGAGGAGCCGCGCCAGCGCCTGGTGGTCCGGGTCGATCATCCCCCGACCCTAGCACGGTCGGCGTTCGGCTCGCCTCGCCCCGCGGATCGCGGGTAGTCTGCACCCATGAGCGTCGGCTCCTTCTCTTGCAGTCACTGCGGCGCCCGCCTGGACGGCGCGCCAGGCCAGTCGATCGTCTGCCCCTACTGCCAGGCCCGCGTCGTGGCGCCGCACCCGCCGGGCGCGTTCGGGCCCGCCTCGGCCCAGGTCGCGTACGCGGCCTACTCCGCGGGCGACCACGAAGGGCCGCCGCGCGAGCTCACCGCCGAGCCCGACGACGCCGCGTTCGTGCTCGATCCGGAGCTCGGGCCCCTGGTGATCGGCAAGCACGAGCCGTACGGCGCGCCGCCGTCGCTCCGCGCGTGGGACGCGCGCCAGAAGCGCGTCTTGTGGGAGGCGTTCAAGGGGCAGACGTGGGTGACCGACCTCGAGGGATCGTCGTTCCGCGTGCACGCGCGGCACCTCTACGTGGCGAGCAAGCGGAACCTGGTGGCCCTCGATCTCGCGACCGGTCGGCAGCGGTGGGGGGCGCAGCTCACCGACCAGGTCGCGCGGCTGACCGACTACGGCGAGGAGCCGCGCCTCGCGATCGAGGACGCGTTCCCCCCGAACCAGCCCGGCGCCGTGCTCGTGCGCACCGAGGACAACGTGCTCTGCGCGTTCGATCGCGACACCGGGCGCCCGCTCTACCAGCGGACGCTCGGGAAGGACGCGTCCGACTTCGTGATCCGCACGGTCCCCGGCGGACAGGTGGCGCTCGTCGTCTACGGCTCGCCCTACAACAAGTGCGAGCGCGTTAACCCCGCCTACCCGCAGCCGCTCTCGGCCCATGGGCTCGGGGCGGACGGCGACTGGTCGACCGATCTCGGCGCGTGTCACCTGGTCGGGCGCACGGTGATCACGCGGGTGGAGAGCTTCGGCCCCGACACCGACCAGGACGGCGTGCTCGTGTTCGACGCGCTCACCGGCCAGCGCCACTTCTTCGAGGAGGCGGAGGACCTCTCCGACGACATCGCCCCCGAGGCCCACGGCGCCCGCGTCTTCTTCGCGACGGACGACGGCGAGGGGCTCTGGGTCGGGCCACGCGGCACGACCCTCCCGTGCCCCGCCCAGGGCTTCCGCATCGCCGGGCTGAAGGCCGCGGGCCCGACCCTCTTCCTCTTGCTCGTGAAGGCGCGCGGCACCGAGGTGCGCCGCGTGCTCGGCCTCGACCCCACGAGCCTCCACGTGCGGTTCGACTGCGGGCTCATCGGCTCGGAGCCTTCGCTCGGGGCCGAGAACCTCGCGACGGACGGTCAGACCGTGGTCTTCGCGGCGAGCCCCACGGACGACAGCAGCGCATGCGAGATCGTCGCGGTCGACGCGGCCGCCGGCAACCGGCTCTGGTCGAAGCCGGTAGGCACGCACCAGTGCCACACGGTGGCGTTCGGCCACGTGCTCGTGCGTAGCTACGAGCGGCTGGTGGTGTTCTCGCTCCGCGACGGCAGGGAGGTCGCCTCGTTCCCGTAGCGGCGGGCGACTGAAGAACTGTCGATCCTTCGCGGAGCGCCTGCGCCTTGGGCTGCCCAGGGCTGAAGCCTTGGGCTGCCCTGGGCTGAAGCCTTGGGCTGCCCTGGGGCTCCCCTGGGCTGAAGCCTTGGGCTGCCCTGGGCTGAAGCCTTGGGCTGCCCTGGGCTGAAGCCTTGGGCTGCCCTGGGCTGAAGCCCTGGGCAGCGCCCAGACCCTTGCTGACCCACTCCAAGCCCGCCTTCGGCGGGCTCCCGCCGTGCAGCTACCCTTGCTCACGAACCGGCTCCTCGAAGCGAACACCTGCCATGGCGCCATCTACGGACGAGCCCGCTCGCTTCGCGGTGACGATCGTCCAGCGAGGTCGCACGCGCAGGTCTACGGGGTCGTCCACATCGTCTGGGCCGGACGGCACCGGCCGCCGACTGGGAGCCCGCCGAAGGCGGGCTTGGAGTCGGTTGACCTCATGCTCTGGCCCCTGCCCAGGGCTTCAGCCCTGGGCAGCCGAAGGCGAGGTGCACTCGCTACCGACTTCCGGACAGCTCTTGAGTTGGTCAAGCTCCGCCTGCCCGCCTCCTGCCCTTACCCCTCGGACGCCTGCTGCTTCTTCGCCCGCGTCTGCTTTGCGCGCGCCACGGCCCTACGCACGCGGTTGTACGCGCTCGCGTAGAGGCGCTGCTTCTCCGGCTCGTCGCGGAAGG
>CAZHGG010000695.1:1650-4002 GCA_964531755.1 uncultured Polyangiaceae bacterium | reverse complement strand
CCAGCAAGTACATCGGCGAGACGGAGAAGAACCTCGCCCAGATGCTGGCGCGCGCGGAGCAGTCGGAGGTGGTCCTCCTCTTCGACGAGGCCGACTCCCTCTTCGGCCGCCGCACCGACGTGAAGGACGCCAACGATCGCTTCGCCAACGCGCAGACCAACTACCTGCTCCAGCGCATCGAGTCGTACGACGGGGTCGTGGCGCTGACGAGCAACAGCCGCGGCCGCTTCGACCCCGCGTTCCTGCGTCGCCTCGACGTCGTGATCGACTTCCCGCTGCCGGGCCCCGAGGACCGGCGCCGGCTGTGGCTGTCGCACCTGGGCGGCGGGCACTCGCTCGACGCGGGCCAGGTCAACCAGCTCGCGGCGCTGGCGGACATCGCGGGCGGACACATCCGCAACGCGGTGCTCACGGCGGCGGTCGTCGCGCGGGCCGCGGGGCGACCGATCGCCTGGGACGACGTGCGCCGCGGGCTCGAGGGGGAGTTCCGCAAGCTCGGGCGCCAGATGCCGGTGGAGCTGGCCGCGAGGCGGGGGGGCGGGGCGTGATGCAGCCAACGGCGGCGCACACGTCCTCGGAGAAGCAACACAGCGCCGCGGTGCCGGAGAAGCCCACCGCGACGCCGTCGATCGACCGCTTCGCCGGGGCGTCGGCCGGGCTGCCGCTGTTCGCGCTCGCAGGGATGGCTGTTCAGCGAAAGGGCGACGAGGCCGACAACGACCCCGCGGAGCGCGAGGCCGACCGCCTCGCGGAGGCGGCGCTCCATGGAGCCGACGAGCGATCGGAGGAGGCACCGGCGCCCGCGGTTGTACGGCAGCAGTTTTCGGGGGGCCCATGGCGCGCGCCCGCGAGCATCGCGGCCGACGCCGGGCAGCCCCTCGACCACGCCACGAAGGCCGCATTGGAGCGCGGTCTGGGGTGGGGTCTCTCCGGTGTGCGGGTGCACACCTCGAGCGCCGCGGAGGCCGCCTGCGCGTCGCTGAGAGCGAGGGCGTTCGCGCGCGGGCAGGACATCTACTTCGCTCGAAATCGCTATGCCCCGGAGAGCGCGGAGGGGAGGCGGCTCATCGCGCACGAGGTCGTCCACACCGCGCAGCAGGCGTCGGGCGCCGTAGGGAGCGTGCAGCGGGACGAGGAGGAGGAGCCGACCTTCGACCCAGAAGCGCTCGCCGTCGAGGTCTATGATGCGCTCGACGGGTGGAACAACGAGCGGCGAGCGCTCGCGGCGCTCGGCGGCCACGATGCCGCGCAGCGTGGGCAGATCGCGCGCGCGTTCGCGGCGCGGCGAGGGCGTACGCTCGCGGGCTGGCTGAAGGAGCAGCTCGGCGGCGATGACCAGGTGAACGCCTTCGCGCTCCTCCGCTATCCGCACGCCAACCTCGTCCCACAGACCGCGTTGGCGCTGGCGTTGATCCCGAACGGCACCCGCGACGCTGAGGTGTTTCGCGTCCTCGACGACCCTGAGGGTGGGGGGCTGGCCGGACGGCAGGAGCTCGAGCGGCAATACAACTTGACCTTCGGGCGGTCGGGGTACGGCGAAGATCACATCGGGGAGGGCTCGTTGAAGGAGGACCTCGTCGGCGACCTCTCCCAGCCGGAGCTGGGCAAGAGCCTCGCGCTCCTGCACCGCGACCTGACCGACGCCGACCACCTCTTCTTCGACAGCGTGGGGGTCTCCGGCACCTACGAGGCGCGGGTCGTCGAGCGCCTCCAGGCCGCCTGGGACCGGGGGCCAGCGGCCTTCGCCGAGGTGGAGCGCGACTGGGACCGCTACGTCCGGAACCAGTCGACCTGGACCCTGGCCGCGTGGACCACCATGACGCTGCGCGCGGCCATGCGCGACGAACTCTCGGGGGAGGACTGGGCGCTCGTCCAGGCGCTGCTGAACGGCCACGAGCGGTACCAGGACGAGGTGGGGCTCGACGTCGGTCCGCCGACCATCGACCAGGGCGCGCGGACGCTCGACATTCGCCTGGAGGTCGCGGAGGCGACCTTGCGCGCGGCGAGCGACGGCGCGGGGACGAACGAGGAGCAGGTGTTCCGCGCGGTCCGGTCGATCCGTGAGATCTACGAGCGCCGCATCGCAGAGGCGCCCGACGAGGCGGCCCGCGCGGAGCGGCGGCGACAGTGGGATGAGCGCCGCGCGACGCTGATGGTCAACGTTGGCGACGAGATGGACGAGGGGACCCACGACTGGTACCGCGCCCGCCTCCTGGCCGCGGGGTCGCTCACCGACGCTGACGAGATCTGGTTGGCGCGCGTCGACTACGACCGCGACCGAATCGTGTCGCTCGTCACGCGGACGTGGGCGCGCGGCGGGATCAACGACTTTCTGCGCCTCGCCACGCGCCC
>CAZHGG010000695.1:0-1640 GCA_964531755.1 uncultured Polyangiaceae bacterium | reverse complement strand
CCCACGGGAGGAGAACGGCGCGGAGGTGAGGCCCGCCTTCGACCCGATGCTCCTGATCGGCGCGAACCACGGCGCCCCAGCGAGCCGCCTCTACATCATGACCGACGGCCGCTACGACGACATCGGGCGCGGCGTACGGCGCCTGCGCTTCGAGATCGACGAGGGCACGTCGAACAGCGACCTTGCGGCCGTGTGCGCGTTCCTTCGCACCGAGGGGCTCCAGCGGAGCGCGCTCGACGCGGTGATCGCGGGCTACGTCGAGGCGCACCTCACGGAGGCAGCGGAGGGGCAGACCGCGGGTCAGCGCTTCGTCGCCTTCCTCCGCGGACTCTACGAGGTCGACGCGACGCTGTTGGACATCCAGGACATGCTCGACCCCGCGAGCACGCACCAGGCGTTGACCGAGCGGGCGGAGGCGCGTTGGCGGGCCGCACACGACGGCGTCGGCGCAGCACTCACCACCGGGGCCACCTACCTCGTCGACCTGGTGACCGGCGAGGACACCGAGATGGTTGCGATCGAGTCGTTCGCACGCCTCGCCCAGATGGGCGATGTGAGCGGCGAAGAGCTCGCCGTGGCCCGCGCGATCTACGGCACGCAGACCATTGACGAGCTGGCGGCGCACGAGTACGCGCTCTTCCGGCAGCGAATCGAGGACGTGCGCGCGATGCACCGCATGATCGCGGAGGCCATCGCCATGGCCGTGCAGCTCGCGCTGGAGACGCTGGCGACCATCGTGACGGGGGGAGCCGCCGCGCCGATGCTCCTCGCGTCGCTCGGCGCGACCCTCGCCGCCATCGGCGCGCGAGAGCTGATGCTCGGGAGCGACTACCAGGCGATCAGCGAAGAGAACCTCGAGCAGTTGGTGACCGTGGTGGTCACCGCAGGCGCGGGGGCCTTCGCCCGCGACCTCGTCGCGGGACTCGGGCGCGTGGCGGTGCTCGCGCCAGAGCATCTACAGCACCTCTCCCGCGCGCGGGCCTTCTTCGTCGGCGTCGCCCAGGAGGTCGCCACGCAGGGGAGCACGCTCCTCGTCCAGACCGCCTTCAACGATCGCCTGCCATCGTCCGAAGAGCTGCTCGCGTGGGCGATCGGGGCCATCGGCGCCGCGGGGGGCAGCGGGTTGCAGAACGTGATGACGCGCAACATCCCCGTCGGAATCGGCGACGCGGAGCGGCTGCGCCTGCTCTTCGGCGCCAACCTCGCGCAGCAGCTCATCACGAGCAACACGCAGGCCGCGGGGAGCGTCCTCTCTGGCAGCGCAGGAGACCTCGCCACGGCGGACGTGGCGTCGATCTTCCTCCGCGGCAACGCGGAGGGGGTCTTCCGCGCCGGGATGAACACGCTCGGGGAGTTCGGCGCGCAGACGCGAGGACGGAGCGCGGGCCCGACGGAACGACGCGACGCGGCGCGAGGGGACGCTGTCGGGCGCCCCGACACGACGAGTAACATGCATCGGGCGAGCGCCGGCTCGCGCTCGCGGCAGGCGCTGACGGAGCAGGAAGTCGCTGCGGCTCGAAGCTATGCAGAACAACTTGGGATGCCGAGTGACAAGATCCGATCGGAACGGCCTCATGAGGTCGAGACTTCATGGGGTGAAGTGTTTGGCGAAGAGAGACTCTACATCGGCACAGACCTCA
>CAZHGG010000694.1:2014-4008 GCA_964531755.1 uncultured Polyangiaceae bacterium | reverse complement strand
TACCCGAAGGGCTTCAGCATCCCGAAGCGGTTCATCGGCGAGAACATCATCCACCTGCCCACCATCAAGACGCACATCTTCACGACGACCACGGGCGCCATGAAGAACGCGTTCGGCGGCCTGCTGAACGAGCACCGCCACTGGACGCACCCGGTCATCCACGAGACGCTGGTCGACCTGCTCATGATCCAGAACAAGATCCACAAGGGGGTCTTCGCGGTCATGGACGGCACCTTCGTGGGCGACGGCCCGGGCCCGCGCTGCATGATCCCGCACTGCAAGAACGTCATCCTCGCGTCGAGCGACCAGGTGGCGATCGACGCGCTCGCGGGCAAGCTCATGGGCTTCGACCCCCTCACCGACCTCAAGTTCGTGCGCCTCGGCCACGAGCTCGGCCTCGGCTGCGGCGACGTGCGCGACATCGAGATCGTGGGCGACCTGGACGCCGCGGAGGAGAACTGGAACTTCGAGGGCCCGTTCAAGAACATGACGTTCGCCTCGAAGAACCAGCACCGCATCTACTGGGGCCCGCTGAAGGGGCCGATCGAGTGGTCGCTGAAGACCTGGGTCGCCCCGTGGGCCTACCTGGCGAGCGTCACGTACCACGACATGTTCTGGTACCCGCGCTTCGCGAAGGAGAAGATCGCGCCCATCATCGAGAGCGACTGGGGCAAGCTCTTCGCCAACTGGGGCAAGGTCGCCAGCGACGAGCGCGGCTTCCCCGACGTGGGCGAGGCGAACCTCGAGCTCGTGCAGATCGGCGTGAAGCACTTCCTCGAGGGCGCGCGCCTCATGGGCATGTCGATCGCGGAGTCGCCGGAGATCCAGGCGCGCCAGCGGCGGGCCCAGCTCCGCTCCGACCACCACTGAGCGCCCGAGCGCCCGGCGGGCCGTCGTCCTTTCGAGGGCGGCGGCGCTTCGCATTTTTGTTTGGGCCCCGTCGCGCCCGCGCGGCGGGGTTGGGACCGTTGAGCGGAGCTCGCCTAGCGCGCGGGGGCGAGGTCGCCGAGCTCGGCGGCCTGCGCGCGCCAGTAGTCGTGGCGCTCGCGGAGGTCCGCGGCCGAAAGCCCTTCGGGGAGCGTGAGGTCGGCCTCGAGGGCGCGCTCGGGCGCGGCGGCCTCGTCACCGAAGAAGAGCCAGCGCGCGGTCTCGACGAGGCACGTGCCCACCACGCGCCGCATCTGGCTCTGCGTGCGCCCGTCGAGGGCCTCGGCGAGGCCGATGGTCGAGAAGACGACGGCCAGATCGCTCGGCGGCAGAAAACAGATCGAGTGCCCGGGCTCGGTGTAGCACCCGGGGTGCGAGGCGAAGGCGAAGTCCTCGATCTCGCCGCACGACAGCGCCTCGGTGGAGAGCTTCGCGGCGAGCTCGCGCTGGAGGCAGAGCATCACGTTGTCGCGCCACGCCTCGCCCTTCGCGCTGAAGCCCGTCGCGTTCTTGAAGCCGTGGCAGTAGCGATCGCCGTACCCGAGCGCGTAGCCGCCTGCGCCGCAGGGTTGCTCGGCCTCCAGGCACGCAGAGTAGAAGTGGCAGCTCCGCGGGCGCGGCGTGCGGCACGAGGCCGCGGTCGGGTACACGGGCGCCGAGCCCGAGGCGCCCGCCACGCAGGGCTCGGACACGGTCTCGAGGCGGACGCATCCGCCGTCGCGCGCGCGGCGCGGGGTGCGGCGGTCGGCGTCGGCCGTGGCGCCGAGGCGCGCGAGGCACGCGGCGACCGCGCGCTGGGCCGCCGCCGGCGCGCAGTACTGACGATCGAGCTCGGCGTGGCAGGCCTCCCGGGCGCGGGCGTCGACCGGCACGAGGAAGGTCTTGGTGCTGCTCACGACCGCCGACTCGCTGGAGCCCGCGTCGTCGTCGCCCACCTCCGAGGCGCACGCCGTGAGGAGCAGGGAGAGCGCGGCAAGTGGGAGCAGTCGGTGCATGTGCGCCGCTATGACTCAGCGCGGCATGACGCGCAAGGTCAACCGATGTGACGATTGCGCAACGCGGCAAAT
>CAZHGG010000694.1:0-1914 GCA_964531755.1 uncultured Polyangiaceae bacterium | reverse complement strand
GCCTCCGCAGCGCTTCGAGCAGCTGGATGTCGGCGATGTCCTTCGCGCGCATGGCCCACGACTTGGTGGCGATGACCAGGGCGCGGCGACCGAGGAGGAGGCTCCTCGCGCCGCAGCCGCGGACCGCGCGGAACAGGTCGATCTCTTCGAGGTCGGACGCTTCCATTCCCCGTGGAGAGTAGCGCCGGGCGAGCGCCTCGCCGGCCGCAGCGCGGCGTTCCCTGTCGTTGCCCTCGCCGCGCGCGGGCGCCTCCGGACGATTCAGGATCGGCGGAACGGGGTTCCGCCTTATCGTCGCGCGCCGTGCACCCTCGCTCCCCACGGCCCGATCCTGCGGCCTCCATCGGGCGCCGCGACGCCCTCCTCGGCGCCCTCGCGCTCGCGCTCGCGCCCATTCCCGTAGGGGGCTGCAGCTCCGAGGCGCTCGCGACGCCGCCGAAGAGCGCGTTCGTCCACGGGGTGGCGAGCGGCGATCCGCTGCCCGACGCCGTCATGCTCTGGACCCGCGTGAAGGGCCCGGGTGACGAGCCCGTCGACGTGTCGTGGGTGGTCGCGGAGGATCCCGCGCTCGAGAGGCGCGTCACCTCGGGCTCGGTCACGACGACCCGAGAGCGCGACTTCACGGTAAAAGTCGACGCGAAGGGGCTCGCGGCCGGGCGCACGTACTACTACCGCTTCGAGGCGCTCGGGGATCGCTCGCCCGTCGGTCGGACGCGCACGGCCCCGAGCGGCGCGGTCGACCGCCTGCGCTTCGCGGTCGTCTCGTGCGCGAGCCTCGCGCACGGGTATTTCCACGGGTATCGCGCGCTCGCGGCCCAGGCCGATCTCGACGGCGTGCTCCACCTCGGCGATTACATCTACGAGTACGGGAGCGGGGGCTACGGCAACGTCCGCCTCTACGAGCCCGAGCACGAGATCCTGAGCCTCGCCGACTACCGCCAACGCCACGCCCAGTACAAGCGCGATCCCGATCTCCAGGCCGCCCACAGGCAGCACCCGTTCATCACGATTTGGGACGATCACGAGATCGCGAACGACGGCTGGAGAGACGGCGCGCAGAACCACACTCCCGACGAGGGCTCTTGGGCCGACCGCAAGGCCGCCGCGCAGCGCGCGTACATGGAGTGGATGCCTATCCGCGAGCAGGCCGACGGGCGCATCTTCCGGCGCCTCCCGTTCGGCGATCTCGCCGAGCTCGTGCTGCTCGACACCCGCTACCACGCGAGGAGCGCGCAGATCGGCGGACCCCTCGCGCCGCCGCCGCCGGCCGATCCGACCCGCACGCTCCTCGGCGACGACCAGGCCGCGTGGATGGAGGGCGCGCTGCGCGATTCGAAGGCGCGCTGGAAGCTCCTCGCGCAGCAGGTGATGGTGGGGAACCTCATCATCGATCCCGGCAAGACCCTCGCGAACCTCGATCAGTGGCACGGCTACCCCGAGTCACGGACCCGCTTGCTCACGTTCCTGCGCGACTCGGGCGTGAAGGATGTCGTCGTCCTCACGGGCGACATCCACAGCTCGTGGGCGAACGAGCTCACCTTCGATCCGAACGACGCGGCGACCTACGATCCCGCGACCGGGCGCGGCTCGGTGGCGGTCGAGCTCGTGACGCCGGGGATCACCTCGCCGGGGATCCCCGACCTCTTCCTCGGCGTCTTGAACGACGCGCGCCCGAAGAACCCGCACGTGCGCTGGGTCGACGGCAACAAGCGCGGCTTCATCGTCCTCGACGTGACGCGCGAGCGGACGCAGGCCGCGTGGCACCACTTCGCGGACATCACGCTCGAGGAGCCCCAGGTGCCCGCGTTCGCGGCGGCGTGGTCCGTCCGCGCGGGCGAGACGCGCCTCGTCTCCGAGCCGAGCCCCGCGTCCCCGCGCCAGGGCGCGCCGGCGCTCGCGCCCTGACGGCCTCGG
>CAZHGG010000693.1:0-4022 GCA_964531755.1 uncultured Polyangiaceae bacterium | reverse complement strand
CACGGCCGTGGCTGCCGGGCCAGGGTCCGGCGCGGGCTGCGCCGCGTGGGGCGCCGCCGGGATCGCGCCGGTCGCGCCGGTCGCGCCGTCGAGTTCGAAGACCACGAGCACCGAGTGGACCGCGACGATCGCGCCCACGGCGCCCTGGGTCTCCACCACCAGCCCCGCCCGCGGCGACGTGATGGTGACGGTCGCCTTGTCGGTCATGACCTCCACCATGGGCGCGTCCTCGGCGAGGACGTCCCCGGGCTTGCAGAGCCAGGCGACGATCTCGCCCTCCGTCACGCCCTCACCGATATCCGGAAGCTTGAATTCCCAGCGCGCCATGGTGTTCCTTCGACTCAGTAGTTCGCCGTCGCGACGACGGCCGGGAGAATGCGGTGGGCGAGCGGCAAGTAGTCCATCTCGAGCGTGTACGGGAAGGGCGTGTCGTAGCCCGTGACCCGGCACGGCGGCGCCTCGAGGTGCAGGAACGCCTTCTCGTTCACCAGCGCGACGATCTCGGCGCCGAAGCCGCAGGTCTTGGGGGCCTCGTGGACGACGACGATGCGACCGGTCCGCTTGACGCTCTCGACCACCGTGTCGAGGTCGATCGGCCACAGCGTGCGCAGGTCGATGACCTCGCACGAGACGCCCTGGCGCTCGGCCTCGTCGGCGGCCGCGAGCGCCTCGTACAGCATCGCGCCCCACGCGACGACGGTGACCGCGCGGCGACCGCTCGCCTCGCGCACGACTTTGGCCTTCGAAAGCGGCACGACGTAGTCGCCCTCCGGCACGTCGCCCTTGGCCGCGCGGTACACCCGCTTCGGCTCGAAGAACAGCACCGGATCCGGATCGCGCAGCGACGCGAGGAGCAGCCCCTTCGCGTCGTACGGGTTCGACGGGCACACGACCTTCAAGCCCGCGACGTGGATGAACAGGGACTCCGGCGACTGCGAGTGGTAGAGGCCGCCGCGGATGCCTCCACCGACGGGCGTGCGGATGACCAACTTGGCCGGGTACTCGCCCCCTGAGCGGTAGCGCAACTTCGCGAGCTCACTGACGATTTGGTCGTAGCCGGGGAAGATGAAGTCGGCGAACTGGATCTCTGGGACGGGCAGCAGGCCGTAGAGCGCCATGCCGATGGCGGCGCCGATGATGCCGCCCTCGGAGAGGGGCGTGTCGATGACCCGGTCCTCGCCGAACTCCTCGTGTAGGCCCTGCGTCACTCGGAACACGCCGCCGACCTTGCCGACGTCCTCGCCGAGCACGATGACGCGATCGTCGGCGCGCATGGCCACCTTCAAGGCGTCGTTGATGGCGGAGACGAGATTCATCTGGGTCATGGGTCGCCTCGATCAGACAACAGCGTCGCGCTGAGACAGGAGGTGCCGCGGCACCTCGGCGTAGACGTCTTCGAAGAGGCTCGCGCGGCCGGGCGACGCGCTCGACCTCGCCTCCGCCACCGCGAGGCGAAACGCCTCGTCGAGCTCCGCCTCTAGCGGCGCGCGGACCGCGGCCACATCGACGCCGGCGCGCGCGAGGCAGCGCTCGAGCAAGAGCACCGGGCAGTCGTCCGCCGGCAGGGCGATGCTGCCGTCCTCTTCCGGCTTGGCGCGCGGGCTGACGATCTCGACGAGGGTCGGGCCGCCGCCGTCGCGGGCGCGCGCGAGCGCCCGGGCGATCGCGGCGTGCACGGCGAGGGCGTCGCGACCGTCGACGCGGCACGCGGGGACCCCGTACGCCTGGCCCTTCTCGGCCACAGTCTCGGAGCCGGTCTGGGAGGAGAGCGTCTGGCCGTCGACGACGCACGCGAAGACGACGTTGGCCCGCCCCACGCCTGCGAAATTCAGCGCGTTGTGGAAGCCGCCGCTCGCGAACGCGGCGCCGCACACCACGGCGAGGCACGCGCGCCGGTCGCCGCGCATGCGGGCCGCCCAGCCCCACCCCGACGCGTGCGTGAGCGAGGCGCCGGGGACGCCACCCACCGAGACGACGCCGTTCTCACGCGAAGAGATGTGGTGCGGGAGGCCCCGGCCTCGCGTCGCCGAGCGCGCGGTACCCAGCACCTGGTGGACGAGCTCGGAGAGGGTCACCCCGCGCACGAGCGACCCGAGCGCCGAGCGGGGCCCCGGGAAATACGCGTCGCCGAGGTCGAGCGCGAA
Source organism: uncultured Polyangiaceae bacterium (assembly GCA_964531755.1). Taxonomy (GTDB): domain Bacteria; phylum Myxococcota_A; class Polyangia; order Polyangiales; family Polyangiaceae; genus JAAFHV01. Next base: position 1,878 of record CAZHGG010000693.1, on the reverse strand, counting down.
CGGCGGCGCGGCGGTCGCGCCCTCCTCGCCGAGGGAGCTCGCGTAGAACGGGATGTCGCCCGCGCGTTGCAGCGCGATGAAGCGCAGATCGAGGAGGCGCGCCGTAACGAGGTGCCGGAAGAGGCCGAGGGCCATCACCACGTCCACCTGCCCACCGCCGAGCAGCTCGCCCTCGGGAGAGAGGAAGCGCTCGAGCGGCGCCGCGCTGCCCCCCGCGCTCGCGGTCGTCTCGCTGGTGGCCGGGGTGCCGTCCTGCATGGCGCGCACCTTACAGCAAGCCGCCCGCCGGCTGCCTCAAAATGCGGTCACGGACGCCCTCACAGGGCCTCGACGGCCACGCGCTCGCGCTCGACCGCGGCCTCCGCGGCCTCGATGCTCACGGCCGACGGGTGGCGGTCGCGCAGCAGGGCGGATCTCGTGAGACCCGTCGCCCAGAGCAGCGGCGCCGGGGGTCGGAGGCGCAGGTCGTCTTCGTGTAGGAAGAGCTTGCCCAGCTGCTCGGCGTACGCCCGCGCGAGCGTGGGGAACGGGATGTGGTCGAACGCGAGCGCGCGCCGGCGGCTCGCGTAGGCCGAGGCGAGCAGCGCGCCGAACAGCGCGTCGTAGAGCGCCTGCCTGCGGCGCGGGTGCGAGGCGTAGCCGAGGCGCTCGCACTCGCGGAGGAAATGGACGTTGAGCGGGACGTGGAACGACTCGTCCCTCGTGAGGATGGTGAGCATGTGCCGCACCGCCGCCATCGTCGGGTGCGCGCGCACGTGGCGGAGCGCGAGGCGGTACGTGGTCGAGCCGATGGTCTCGAACATGAGGTTCGTGAGCACGATCGTGTCGACCCGCTCCGCGCGGCCGTAGAGGCGGTAGAACGTGCGCGTGGTGGGGCCCATCGGGCGCACGTCGCCGCCGATCGACGCGAGGAAGGCGGTGAGCAGCTCTCGGTGCCAGCCCTCTTCGTCGCCATACAGGCGGAGGCACTCGCCGAGCTCGGGGTCGCGCGCCGAGAGCTGATCGGCGAGCGCGTGGGCCTGCGTGAGGCCCGACTCTTCGGCCCGAAACGCGGCGTTGAAGAACGCGACGCAGGCCTCGCGCTCGCGCTCCGACTCCCAGGCCACCGGCACGCTGAGATCGACGCGCTCCTCGTGCATGCGGGCCGCGCGGCGCCGGAGCATCGCGAGCCACCACGACGTCGGCCTGGACGAGGGGGGCGAGCGGGATGAGAGCGTCTCCACGGCGCCTAAATAGCTCGCGCAGCGCCGGGCGCAAGAGGGGCGAGCCCATCCGTGGCGCCCGCCGGCGGCCGCGAGGCCACGAGCAGCACGTTCGAGAACGGCGTGCCCGCCCAGCACGGCGCTACCTCGCACGCGAGGCCGGCCGCCGCGAGGATGGGGACGAGCTCGCGCTCGACGTCGCGAAACACGACGCGCTCGCCGCGGTTCACGCGCAGCGCCGTGCCCACCCCCTCGAACCCGCGCGTGACGAGCGAGCGGAGCCCGCGGCCGAGGTCGGCCTCGCGGAGCAGGAGCCGCCCCCCTGGAGCGACCCGCGCCGCGGCCTCGCGGAGCAGCGCGTCCTGCTCGAGCCTGGAGAAATAGTGAACAACATCGATGAGGAGGACTGTGTCGGCGGGCTCAGCCTCGGCCGCGCGGACGTCACCGGTGGTGAACTCCGCCGCGAGCCCCTCCGCGGCGCGCGTGGCGAGCGCGACCTTCACGGGGTCCCAGTCGATCCCGCGCACCCGCGCGGCGACCCCCAGCTCGAGGAGCAAGACGCCGAGCTGGCCGCGCCCGCAGCCGAGGTCGAGCACCGCGCCGAGGTGGCCCAGGCCCGCGATGGCGGCCGTCGCGGGGTCCCCCGAGAGCTTGCCGCGCGCGAAATAGTACTCCC
>CAZHGG010000692.1:0-4044 GCA_964531755.1 uncultured Polyangiaceae bacterium | reverse complement strand
GTCGGAGTACGCGCGCCCCATCAGGCTGACCACGATGACCTCGTCGTTCGTGGTGTAGAGGCGCTGCCCGGCGCACTGCGCGCGCTGCCCGCACTGGTAGTAGTAGGTCTCGAGGTGCGTGAAGGTCACGAGCTCGAAGCGCGCCCGAACACCGTCGATTTTTGCAATATTTCCGCCTATTTGTGCAACCTTCTGGACGAAGACCGGGAGGAGGGTGCCCACCGTCGACTCTACCTGGGCGCCGCTCACCTCGACCACGCCGAGGTCCACGGCGTTCGGCGGCACCGCGTTCGCCGCATAGATCGACACGGGGCCGCTGTACGCGGGCTGGCGGGCGCCGGTCGCGACCGCGCTCCCGCGAACCGAGGAGCAGCCCGTGAGCGCGGAGACGCTCGCGAACGCGAGCGCGAACACGACGGCCTTCTCTGGCGAGTCGAGCGACACCATCTCGCGAGCATCCTACCACCGGCCACCCCTTCGGCGAGCCCTTCGGGATCCGGCGCGCCACTCCCAGCTTGATCGTGTCCGCGACCTGCGGGATCGAGCGACGACGAGGGCGGGCTCCACTCGCTCCCTCGATGGGGTCGCGATCGAGCACGGTCAACTTGAATGGATCGTGGAGGACCTCGGGCTCACCCGGGCGACTTCAGGCGCCTGACGCTGCAACTTCAGGCGCCTGATGTTGGATTCACAGCAGGTTCGCGGCCAGGTCGGCGAGCTCGCTGCGCTCACCCTTCGAGAGGACGATGTGGCCGGCGCAGCGCTCGCCGCGGAACTTGTCGGCGGCGATGGTGAGGCCGTTCGACGCGCTGTCGACGTAGGGGTTGTCGATCTGGCCGGGGTCGCCCGTGAGGACGATCTTCGTGCCGTCGCCCGAGCGCGTGATGATGGTCTTCACCTCGTGCGGCGTGAGGTTCTGCGCCTCGTCGACGATGATGAACTGCTGGGGCAGCGAGCGGCCGCGGATGTACGTGAGCGGCTCGACCTGGAGCTGCCCACTCTCCAGCATGTCGGCGTACGCGCGCGAGCCCTTTCGCTGGCCACCGGAGAAGAGAAACTCGAGGTTGTCGAAGATGGGCTGCATCCACGGGTTGAGCTTCTCGTCCACGTCCCCGGGGAGGAAGCCGATGTCGCGCCCGAGGGGCATGACGGGGCGCGACACGAGGATGCGCGTGTACGCGCCGTCCTCGATCGTGCGCTTCAGCCCCGCGGCGATGGCGAGCAGGGTCTTTCCCGTGCCCGCCTTGCCCACGAGTGTGACGAGGCGGATGTTCTCGTCGAGGAGCAGATCGAGCGCGAGGCTCTGCTCCTTGTTGCGCGGGCGCACGCCCATCACGCCCTCGCGCGGGACGCGGAGCGCCACGACGCCGTTCTTGCCGCCGTCGAAGCGCCCAATCGCGGTGTGCGAGGTGTCGCCGCCGTCGCGCAGGAGCACGCACGTGTTCGCCACGATGTCGTCCTTCTCGCGGCGCTCGATCGCGAGAAACCCCTCTTGGAAAAAGGCGTCGACCTGGCCCGCGGGCACCTCGAGCTCCTTCACGCCGGAGTCGAGCTTGTCGGCGTCGACGCTCTGGTTCTCGTAGGTCTCGGAGACCATGCCGAGCGCGTCGGCGCGGATGCGGAGGTTCGTGTCCATCGTGACGAACACGGTGGGGCGACCCTGGTCCTCCTCGCGGACGTCGAACGCGGTCTGCAAGATGGCCGCGTCCATCGCGTCGGTGTCGATCGCGCTGGGGAGGCTGGGCCGCTTCCCCGGGACCGCCACGCGGAGGGTGCCGCCGCCCTTCAGCGTGACGCCCTTGGCGAGGGAGCCTTGCTCGCGGAGGCCGTCGAGGATGCGGGCGATCTGGCGGGCGTTTCGGCCGCGCTCAGAGCCCTCGCGCTTGAACTGGTCGACCTCCTCGATCGCGTAGATGGGGATGATGACGTTGTTGTCCTCGAAGCGAAAGATGGCCTGGGGGTCGTGGAGGACGATGTTCGTGTCGAGGACGTAGTTCTTCTTCATGGGGATTTCGGTCGGTCGCGCTCGCGCTCGCGAGGTCCGCGTCGACCTCACGGCGAGCTTACGCGGACCCGGTCGCCGCGAGAAGCGCCGAAGTTCGCGCGACGCCGCGCGCGGCTTCACCGGCGCCCCCTCCTATGAGACCGTGCGTCTCATGGCGCGCCCACCGACCACCTACTGGGACTACATCAAGGTCGAAGAGCTGCTCTCTCTGCAGGCGGGCATCGCAGGCACCGAGGCCGAGCTCGGCAACGACGAGGTCCTCTTCATCGTCGTCCACCAGATCGACGAGCTGTGGATGAAGCTCGCGCTGCGCGAGCTCGTGAGCGTGCGGGATCTCTTCGCGCGACCTCGCGTGCCCGAGCAGGCGCTCGCCGCGGCGGTGCGCGGGCTCCGGCGCATCGACCTGCTGTTCCGCCAGATGGCGGACCACTTCGCGCTGATGGAGACCATGACCACGCGCGACTACCTCGCGTTCCGTGACAAGCTGAGCCCCGCGAGCGGCTTCCAGTCCGCGCAGCTCCGGGAGATCGAGATCCTCCTCGGCCTCCCGGAGAACGAGCGCATCGCCCTCGGCAACGAGGGGTCGTACAAGCAGGCGCTGCGCGCGCCGGGCGGCGGCGAGTCGGCGGCGTCGCGGCGGGTGGAGGCGCGCCTCGACGACACACCGACCCTGCGCGACGCGGTCCACGCGTGGCTCGAGCGCACCCCAATCATGGGCTCCACGCCGGACGAACCCGGCGACCGCGAGGCCGTCCGCGCGTTCGTCGACGGGTACGTCGCCGCCCACGGGAGAGCCACGGCCCACGCCGAAGCGCTCGCCGTCACCTCGGCGCTCACGCCCGAAGACCGCGCGCGGCTCGCGGCCCGCTACGCGCGCGAGCGCGACGGCGCGCGCTCCTTCCTGCTCGCCGAGGACGAGGCCGACGAGGCCCGCCGCCCCGCACTGAGCCGCCTGCGCGCGGCGCTCGTCTTCATCGAGAGCTACCGCGAGCTGCCGCTGCTCGCCTGGCCGCGCGAGGTCGTAGAGGCCATCGTCGGGCTCGAGCAGGGCTTCGTGGTGTTTCGGCAGCGGCACGCGCGCATGGTCGAGCGCATGATCGGCCGACGCACGGGCACCGGCGGCTCGGCCGGGGTCGACTACCTCGACCAGACCGCGCTCAAGTACCGGGTGTTCCGCGACGTGTGGGCGGTGCGCACGCTGCTCGTTCGCGAGGACGATCTGCCGCCCGTCGAGCGCCCCGAGCGCTACGGCTTCGCCGTCGAGTAGCCGCGCGCCGTTGGCCCTTCACGCGGGGCCCCCCTCGGCCTACATTATGGATAAGGAGGTCCATTTTTGTGAGCCAGCTCCCGCTCCTCGGCGCCCTGCCCGCGCGCCCCGCCCCTGCGGGCGGCGCCCTCGCGGCGAAGGGGTTCCGCCCGTTCTTCCTGCTCGCCGCGCTCTTCGCCGCGAGCGTCGTGCCTCTCTGGCTGCTCGCGCTCTCCGGCGTCGTCCGGCCCGACGCGTATTTCGACGCCTTCGGGTGGCACGCGCACGAGATGGTGTTCGGCTACGCCGCCGCGGTCATCGCCGGCTTCTTGCTGACGGCCGCCGCCAACTGGACCTCGCGCGAGACGCTCGTGGGCCCGCCGCTCTTGGCGTGCGCGGCGCTGTGGCTCGCCGCGCGCGTCGCGCTCGTCGTCCCCGGGCTCCCCCGCGCGGTCCCGGCGGCGCTGGATCTGGCCTTCCTCCCCCTGGTCGGCGCCGCCATCGCCCGGCCCATCCTCGCCACGAAGAACCACCGCAACCTCGTCATGGTGGCGGCGCTCGCCGCCCTGTGGGGCGCCGATCTCGTGATGCACCTCGACGTGCTCGGCGTCCTCGAGCACACGGTCCGCACACGGGCCGCCGGCGTGGGGGTCGACGTCGCGATTGCGCTCATCGTCGTGATGGCGGGCCGCATCTTCCCAATGTTCACGAGGAACGCGACGCGGGTCTCCACCATTCGCTCGCACCCGCGCCTCGACGTCGCGGCGCTCGTCGCCATGCTCGCGCTGCTCGC
>CAZHGG010000691.1:0-4049 GCA_964531755.1 uncultured Polyangiaceae bacterium | reverse complement strand
GCGCGGTGGTGGGCGGCGCCGCGGTGCCGGTCGCGGGCGGGGCGGCCGTGCCCGAGCCGGTGGGCGGCGCCGACGGCCCCGGTCCCGCGGGCACGACGGGGCCAGGTGTGTTCCCACCGCACGCTGCGGCGGCGGTGGAGAGGGACACCCCGAGGAGGAGCGCGAGGAGAGGGAGCTTGGGGGACGTCATGGAGGGAGCGGGCACCTTGGAGTCGAGCGTCAGAACTTGCCGGACGTAGAGAGGAACGTGAGCTTCTCGTTGGTCTCCCGGAGCCTGCTCGTGAGCATGCGCACCGAGCTCCAGAGGACCTCGTAGGCGAGGTCTTTGTTGAGGAAGAGGAGATCGTCGAAGTCGTCTTTGGCGATGACGAGGAGCTTGCACCGCTCGTGGGCGAGCGCGTCCGCGGAGCGCACGGACTCGTCGAGGAGGGCCATCTCGCCGAACACCTCGCCCGGGCCCAGCACGGCGAGGGCCTCTTCGCCCATGCCGGAGACGTTGCGCGAGATGCGCACCTTGCCCTCGGCGACGATGTACACCCGGTCACCCAGGTCACCGTAGTTGAAGATGCGCGCGCCGAGGCCGTGCGTCTCCTCGGTGGTCACCTCGGCGATGAGCTGCAGCGCCTCGCCGGTGAGGCCCTCGAAGAAGGGAACGCGCGCGAGCTGCTCCTCGCGCTGAGCCGTCGGGCTGGGATCGGTCACGGCGAGAGAGCGTAGCGGCAATCGCCGCCGCCCGTCCACGGGTTCGCGGGCGCGAGAATCGCGCGCGCCCGCCAGATCATGTGGGCGGCGCGCGAAGGCAGGCGTAGAGTCCCGGCCATGACGGACACGAGAAAGGTCATCATCATCGGCTCCGGCCCGGCGGGCCACACCGCCGCGATTTACGCTTCGCGCGCCAACCTGCAGCCCCTCATGTTCGAGGGGCTCGTCCGCGGGGGCATCCCCGGCGGGCAGCTCATGATCACCAACGACGTCGAGAACTACCCGGGCTTCCCGGCGAAGGTGACCGGCCCCGACCTCATGAAGGCGTTCCGCGACCAGTCGCTGCACCAGGGCGCGGAGATTCGCACCGAAGACGTGAACCGGGTCGACCTGTCGTCCCGGCCCTTCCGCGTGTGGGCCGGCGACGACGACACCGAGTACAAGGCGGAGACCCTCATCATCGCCACGGGCGCCCAGGCCAAGTGGCTCGGCATCGAGAGCGAGCACGCCCTGAAGGGGCGCGGCGTCTCCGCGTGCGCGGTGTGCGACGGCGCGTTCTTCCGCAACCAGGACGTGGCCGTGGTCGGCGGCGGCGACACCGCGATGGAGGAGTCGATGTACCTCTCCGGCCTGTGCCGCAGCGTGGCGCTCATCCACCGCCGCGACGAGTTCCGCGCCAGCAAGGCGATGCAGGACCGCGTGCTCAAGAACCCCAAAATTACGGTGCATTACAGCACGGAGATCGACGAGATCTTGGACGTCTCCAAGGGCGAGGTCACCGGCGTGCGGCTGCGCAACAACAGGACGGGCGAGAAGAAGACGCTCGACGTCACGGGCTACTTCGTGGCCATCGGCCACACGCCGAACACCGACCTCTTCACCGGCGCCCTCGAGCTGCACGACAACGGCTACATCAAGACCAAGCCCGGCACGACCCAGACGAGCGTCGCGGGCGTGTTCGCCGCGGGCGACGTGCAAGACTTCGTGTACCGGCAGGCCGTCACGGCCGCGGGCTCCGGCTGCATGGCCGCCCTCGAGGCGGAGCGCTGGCTGGCCGCGAACTCGAGCCACTGACGGCGTCCTCGGCACCTCCCCCTGACGTGGGCGCCCACTTGGGGCGGCCACGGATTTGGGGGAGGTCGGCCCGCGGAGCGGGACGGGTGGGGGCAGCCGCTCGGCGCCCCGCGCGCGCGCTTCGCGGACTAGAAGCGGTACGCGACGCCGACGTTGAGCGCGTTGATGGTGTTCGTGACGGTGCCGAGGTTCACAGGCCAGTTGGTCTGGTATTTCGTGCGGCCTGGCGCCCCATTCACGCTCGCGCAGGTGTCGCCCGGCTGGTTCGACGTGGCCGGGTTGCAGGCGGTGCCCGCCACGGCGGGGACGCCCGCCGCGCGCGGATCGTTGTTCGTCTGATCGGCGACGAAGACGTGGCCATAGCCGATCATGAAATCGAGCGCGCCCGCGTCGGCGGCGGACCCCGTGCGCACACGGAACGTGGCCCCGAGCGCGAGGCCGAAGCGCGAAGCGGCCGCGAAATCGATGTTCTGGAACTGCTTGTCCTGGGCCGACGACTCGAAGAAGCCGCCGCCGCGCAGGGCGAGGCGATCGCGGATCACGTTGAAGTCGCCGCCGAGCCGGACGCCGAGCACGTCGCGATAGCCGCGCTTCTGGTCGGCGTTGCCGGGGATGCCGCCGCCAGGGATGCCCGCCACGGGCAAGATCGCGTCTCCGGTCTTCGCGTCGTTCGGGAACCGAACCTGGATGGAGTCGATGGCGCTGTTGTTCGCCCAGGTGAGGTTGAGCTCGGCGTCGAACAGATCGTCGGCCATGGGGTCGCGGTGGCCCTTGCGGGAGGGCCCGCCCGCGAGCGGCGCGTGGTAGCGGACGCCGAGCTTCGCCTCCATGGGGATCGCCAGCGTGACGCTCGCGTTGTCGCCGGCGCCGCAGGTCTTGAGGGCGGGGTTGCCGGTGCCGCAGTCTTCGAAAATGGTGTCGCCGTAGATGACTCGGCTGGAGTCGCCCTTGGCGTTCGCCGGGGTGAAGTAGTTCGCCGCGGTGCCGAGATCACCGCGCGCGCGCACCGAGTCGCTCACGCGGTACCAGGCGGCGAGGTCGAAGCGCTCGTTCGGCGAGTAGAGCGCGCCGAAGGTGCCGCCGGGGATGAAGTAGTCTTTGATCTGCAGGTTCGCGCGGACGTCGTTGACGGGCGTGGCCGAGTCGACGTTGAGCGCGACCGAGGCGCTCGCGAGCTTGAGGTCGGCGAAGCCCCACTGGAAGCTCGCGCCGAGCCGCAGCCCCGGCACCACCTCGACCCCGACGCCCAGCGTGGGGAACGCGAGCACGCCGTGGCGGCGAAGGAGCAGGTAGCGGTTCGGGGACGCCTGATCGTTGACGAAATCGGGCCAGTTGCTCTCTCCGGCGGCGCTGGGGCCGAGGAGCGCGAGGCCGAGGCCCACGCGATCGGTCAGGCGGAAGGTGCCGGCGAGCTGAGGGTTCGGGTTGAGCTCGACGTCGTTGCAGACCCTCGGGAACGCCCCGCCGCTGGAGGCCGGCGCGAGCGGCTCGGTCGAGGTGTCACCGGCCGCCTTGACGCGCGTAAAGCATGTATGATGCACGATAGCGCTCGCCTGGAGGGTGAGCTTCGTGTCCTGCCCCGCGAGGCCCGCGGGGTTGAAGAACGTGGCCAGCGGGTCGGAGGCGCGCGCGACCCACGCGCCGCCGCGGGCGAGCTGCTCTGAGCCGTTGTCGGGGAACTCGGTCACGTTGGAGGCGCGCGCGCGCGGCGCGGCCAGCGCGACGCACAGCGCGCCCGCGGCGCAGAGCCCGAGGCGCACGCGTCGACGGCCCAGCGCCCTCACTCGCGCACCGGAGTGGCCTTGAGCGAGGCTTTTCCTTCCTTGACGTACACGGAGAACTTCACGCGCTTGACGCCGTGGCGCTGCATGAGAGCGTCGCGGTTCTTGCGCAGGGTGACCTGGAACTTCTCGAAGGTGAGCCCCTCCACGCCCTCGGAGCACTCCTTCTTGATGCGGACGTAGTCGTCGTACACGGCCAGCCAGTCGGCCGACTCGGAGGAGGGCGACGACGGCGCCGCGCCCACGGCGGACGCCGACACGGGCTCGGCCGCGGTGGGCTTCGCGATCATGGTGCGCTCGTCCTCCTCCTCGTCGTCGTCGCCCCCACCTGGGGGCGGCGCGATGGCGCCGAAGTCGGCCCCCACGGGCGGAGCCTGGAAGGTCGGAGCCGCCGCCAAGGGCTTGGGCGGGGCGAGCGGCGGGCGCCCGAGCGGCGCAGGCGGCCCGGGCGCGTTGGCCGGCGGGTTGAACGGCGCGGGCGGCCCTGGAGGC
>CAZHGG010000690.1:0-4051 GCA_964531755.1 uncultured Polyangiaceae bacterium | reverse complement strand
GTGCCCGTACGCGCTCGCCTCGGCCCTCGTGCGCGTACGCGAGCACGTCCGCGCGAGCGCGCGCCCGCCCGCGCTCGCCCTCGGCGCCTGTCATGGCTCCCTCGGCGCGCGCGTCGCCGACCTCCTCGAGGCGCCAGTGCCCGCGCCACGCGCCCAGGTCGGGGCCGGCCTCCTCGTCGCCGCGCTCGTGGGGCTCGTCGTCTTCCGTTCGCTCGTGTTGCCGTGACCTCGCGCGGTCCTCGCCCCTCGACGCAACTCGCCGCCACAAAACTACTACACACATAGTAATGGAGAATCCGATGAAGCTGCTCGCCGCCCCCTTCGCGCTGGTCCTCATCCTGGTCCTCGGGCCGCTCGGCTGCGCGACGCCACCTCCGCTCCGCGTGCGCGCGGGCGATCTCCGCGCCCTCGAGGGCGCCGGCGCGCTCACCGAACGACCGGTGATCGTCGAGCTGTTCCCTGGCGACACCATCCCCCTCTACGTGACGATCGAAGGCGACCTCGCCTCCGGCCCCGCGGGAGCGCAGCCGGTCCCGATCGTGGTCAAGCGGCACTTCTTCCTCCGAATCGCGAAGGATGGACTGCGCACGAGCGCGGACGGCACCTTCTCGGATGCCCCCGTCACGAAGGGGCAGTTCCGGTTCGGCGTAGGCGCGACGAAGAAGGAGGGGCTCCGTGCGGAGCTCGCCATTCGCACACCCGGGCATCGCGTCCCGTGAAGGAGCCCCCCGCGGAGCCGCGGGCGCCCGCCTCGCCCGGGCCGTCGCGGCCGGCGCGCCGCGCGATCAGGTCTCCGGCGCGACCGACGGTGCGAGGGTGCCCAGCCCCACGTCGCGCAGGAGCGCGAGGTCGTCCGACTCGTTCGGGTTCGGGGTCGTGAGCAGCTTCTCGCCGAAGAAGATCGAGTTCGCGCCGGCGAGCATGCAGAGCAGCTGCGCCTCGCGCGTGAGGCCCTCGCGCCCGGCGGAGAGGCGCACGCGCGCCTTCGGCATGAGGATGCGCGCGACGGCGATCATGCGCACGAGCTCGAACGGGTCGATCGGCGGGCGGTCCGCGAGGGGCGTGCCCTCGACCGGCACGAGCGCGTTGATCGGCACGCTCTCCGGCGGGGGCGTGAGGTTCGCCAGGGTGCGGAGCATCTCGCAGCGATCGTCGTCCGACTCGCCCATGCCGATGATCCCGCCGGAGCACACCGTGATGCCCGCCTCGCGCACGTTCGCGAGGGTGCGCAGGCGATCGTCGAACGTGCGCGTGCGCACGATCGAGCGGTAGTTCTCGGCGCTGGTGTCGATGTTGTGGTTGTACGCGTCGAGCCCCGCCTCGCGCAGGCGCGCCGCCTGGCTCGCGTCGAGCATGCCGAGCGTGACGCAGGCCTCGAGGCCGAGGCCCTTCACGCCGCGCACCATCTCGAGCACGCGCTCGAACGCGGGGCCGTCCTTCACCTCTCGCCAGGCCGCGCCCATGCAGAAGCGGGTGGAGCCGAGCTCCTTGGCGCGGCGCGCGCTCGCCAGCACCCGCTCGACGTCGAGCATCTTCTCAGGCTCGACGCTCGTGTCGTACTTGGACGACTGCGGGCAGTACGAGCAGTCCTCCGAGCAGCCGCCGGTCTTCACGCTGAGCAGCGTGCAGAGCTGCACCTCGTTGTCCGGGTGGTGGGCCACGTGCACCCGCCGTGCCTCGTCGAGCAGCGGCAGCAGCGGACGCGCGTAGAGGGCGCGGACGTGCTCTCGGCTGAACGGCGCGCCGCTCGCGGGCTCGGCGGACGAGGAGGCTCGCGGGGCCGAGGCCTGCGAGGGGGCGGAGGGAGCGGGAGCGGACGCGACCATGCGCGCAAACTAGGACAGCCCGCGGCCTTCGACCAGCGCCTCCGCGGCTCTCGCGGCGAAGACTTGACCTCGCGCACGCGCGGCGGCGCGCGCGCGGCGCGAACCTCGGACCTATCTCCTGTTATTTCAAATGGTTAAGGCGTTCACGGTTCCAGCGACGGGAGCGGCACCGGCGCGAACGGCCACGGCTCGAGCAGGGGCACCTTCGCGCGCGGCCCGGCCTCCGCGCGCACGCGGGCGCACTCCTCGTCGGTCAGGCGGCGAGGCCCGTACACCGAGGCGTCCGAGGCGTCCGAGTCCATCAACAGGCTCGGCGTGTCGCGCCCAAAGTCGTCAGGGTGTCCTGGCACGTCGAGCAAGACGTGGCCGAGCTCGTGGGCCACGACGTGGCTGCTCCTCCGCGCCCGCACGCCGCTGCGGTCGACGATGATCACGTTCTTCACGCTCGACCCATCGCCGAAGATGAACGACTCCCCGACGCGACCTCCGCCGAGGAAATACGGCACGTAGACGAGCTGCACGACGCGCGGATCGGCGTCCTCGAGCGACTTGACGAGGCTCCGCTCCTCGAGCGAGCCGGCGGGCGAGTCCATGTCCCCGAAGTGCGTGAGCCCATCCGAGAGATCCACCGCGCCGATGGCGACGGCGAGCGTGCTGTCCGTGCAGAGCATCCCGTCCGGCTCCACACGCGCGAGGGCGGCGGCGCCGCGCCCTTCGGCACGCGAGATCAACACGTCGGCGCTCCCCGCCGCGCCCGGGGTGATGCGCGCGTTGCGGCTCACGACCGCGCGAAAACCGGCCCGCTGCACCTCGAGCGCGAAGAGCCGCGCGACCTCGTCGGGGGTCTTTCCGGCGGGCACGACGAGCGCGACGGGGCGGCCCTCGACGCGCACGCGCAGGACGCCCCCGGTGCTCGGGAGGCCGAGGTCGGTGCCGAACGAGACGAGGTACGGCGGCGGCGGCGCCGCGATGCGCACGTCGAGCGGCCCCTCGCCGCGCAGGGAGATCCCGCACTGGGCCCAGAGCACGGCCGCGTCCTCCAGATCGGCGCGGGCCTCGCCGAGCGCCTCGGCCTCGTTGCGGAACATACCCGGCTTGCCGGTCTTCTCCGCGCGAAACACGGTCGCGCGAACGTGCAGCCGGAAGCGTCCGGCCACCCGCGCGCCCGACGTCGTCGCCGCGCGTGGCCCACCCACGTGGATGGACGTGAGCTTGCGCCCGCCGCGCGCGACCACGACGAGACCGCCCACCTCGCCGAGCAGGCTGCGCCCGGCCGAGCTCGGGTGGTGACGATCGACGCGATCGATCACCACGCGGAGCGGACGTGACCGCGCGCAGTCGGCGGCGGCCGAGGCGCAGGGCGCGTCGAGCGGGACGCCTCGCTGCGCGTCGAGCACGGCGCCCTTGGCGCCGAGTGACACCACGTCGATCGGCGTGGCGCGCGGGCCCTCTCCGCGTGCCACGACGCGGAACCCGTCGGGATCGTCCGCGGGGGAGGCCTCCGGGAGCGCTCGCGAGAACGAGAGGTGCGCGGCGCTGGCGTCGAGCTCGCGGCCGCCCTCCCCTTCGAAGGCGTGCGCCGTGACGCGGAGGCGGACCTCGCGCGCGGCCGCGCCGGCGCCGAGGGTGAGCACCGCCTCGCCCGGGCGCACCCCCTGGAGCTCCGCGCCCGCGGGGAGCGCCGCCGGGAGCGTGAGCGGCGCGCCACGCCAGACGATCCGCGCCGCGTCACCCGAGAGGACGGCGCGCTTGCCGTACGCGAGCGCAGGCAGCGGCACGACGTCGCGCCGGGCGGCGCCTCGCACCACGGCGTCCAGCCCGTCCCGGACACCGTTCGCGTCGTCGTCGTCGAGATCGGCGGAGAGCTGGAGCTCGAGCGCCGCCTCCCCCGCCGCGGTGAGGCCCGCGAGGCCGAGGCTCAGGCCGATCGCCGCGGCGCACACGCACGCGCGCACGGCCCGCGGGGCCCACGAGGCGCGCAGCTCGCGGCGCCGCCCGCTCAATCGCAGGAGCCCCGCTGCAGCCGCCTCACAGTCAGCTCGTCGACGACCGGCCCCGCGAACCCGCCGGACGCGGCGACCCGGACGCGCGCGGCCCACGCCACGGTGACGAGGTGCTTCGACGTCACGAGCTCGGCGGCCAGCTCGCGCGCGCCCGCGTGGTCGCCGGCGTCCCACAGCGCGCCGAGGGCGAGGCCGCGTAGCTCGTCGGCCCCCGCGGCCGCG
>CAZHGG010000689.1:0-4056 GCA_964531755.1 uncultured Polyangiaceae bacterium | reverse complement strand
CGCCGACGGCGATCCCGAGCTGCTCGCCCGGGCCGCGCTCCTCGAGGGCGCCGATCTGCGCCCCGGCGTGGTCGATCGGGGGCTCGTCGCGCACCTCGAGGAGGCGCTCACCGCCATCGCCGCCCTCGACGGCCGCGCGCCCGCGCTCGCGTGCCGCCTCGAGGCCCGGCTCGCCGCCGCGCTCCAGCCCGCGGCAAACCCCGAAGGCCCCATCGCCATGGCGCGGCGGGCCCTCGCGAACACCCGCGCGCTCGGCGACGATGCGCTGCTGCTCGACGTGCTCGAGGTCGCCGGCTCTGCGCTCGTCGACTACGCGCCGCCGGAGGAGCGACGCGCCCTCTCGGAGGAGCTGCTCGCGCTGGCGACGCGGGCGGGCGACGGGCCGAAGGCGCTGCGCGCGCAGGCGAGGGCCGCGCTCGATCAGATGGAGCTCGGCGACTTCGACGCGTTCGAGCGCACGGCCGCCGCGATGCTCGCGCTCTCCGACGAGGTCGGGCACCCGCGGCACCGGTGGCGCGCGCTGCTCGTGGCCTCCTGCCGCGCGCTGACGCTGGGGTATTTCACGGAGTCGGAGCGGCACGTGAGCGAGGCCTCGCACCTCGGCGCGCTGACGGACGACCCCGCCCTCCCCCTGGCGCTGTGCGCTCACCGAGCGCTCCGCGCGCGCTTGACGCGGCACGACGACGAGCTCCCTTCGGCCCTCGCGGACCTGGAGAGAGCATGTCGGGCGTGCCGCAGGCCGAGCTCGTGGCCGCGCTCGTCCGCGCGACCTGCTTCGCGCGCGTCGAGGACGCCGACGGGACCCGGCGCGAGCTCACCCTCATCGGCGCACGCGGCGCGGGCCTCACGACGGACCGCACCTTCCAGGCGTGGCTGGCGGAGGCCTACGCCCTCGCGGGCACGGACGCGGAGCGCGCAGCGACCCGCGCCCTCCTCGTGGACGCGCGCACGGGCGACGTGGTGGGCGGCCACATCCCGTTCACCTACGAGGGCACCGTCGCGCGGCTCCTCGGGCTCCTGGACGCGGCCCTGGGGGACGCCGCGGGCGCCGAGCGAAACCTGGGCGAGGCGCGGGCCCTCGCCGCACACCGCCGGCACGCCCCGTGGGTCGCGCAGCTCGACTACGAGCGCGGGAAGGTCGCGCGGCGCGCGGGCCGCGAGGAAGACGCGCGCGCCCTCTTCTCGGCCGCGGCAGAGGCAGCGGCCGAGCTCGGCATGACCGGCCTGGTGAGCGCCGCGCGGAGGCGGCTCGATCGCGTGGAGGCGACGACGACCACGACCGCGGCCCCGGCGCCCGGCCCCGGCCCACGCGAGGTCGAGAGCGCGCGCGAGGGGGAGCTCTGGCGCTTCTCGCGAGGGGCGACCACTGTGAGGATCCGCGCGTCGCGTGGGGCCGAGCTCCTCTCTCGGCTCCTCGAGCGACCTGGCGAGGAGCTCCACGTGCTCGCGCTGGCCTCGGACGAGCCCGGGCGGCGAGAGGCCGGCGACGCGACGGCCGGTGAGCTGCTCGACGACAGAGCGCGCGCCAGCTACCGCGCCCGCGTCGTGAGCCTCGACGAGGACCTGGCCGAGGCGGAGCGCTGCGCCGACGTGGGGCGCGCCGCCGCCCTCTCGCGCGAGCGTGACGCCCTGCTGGCGGAGCTCGCGCGGGCCGTAGGGCTCGGCGGTCGAGCGCGGCACGCGGGCTCGGCGAGCGAGCGCGCGCGCGTGAACGTGCAGCGGCGCCTCCGCGACACGATCGCGCGCATCACCGAGCTGGACGCCGACCTCGGCCGATCGCTCAACAATTCTGTAAAAACCGGTATCTATTGCTGTTTTCGCCCCTAGTGCCGCCCACGTTCCGGCCGGCGGAGCGGGTGTTCCATGGATGGTTACGCCCCCAAGACATGGAAGCGATCCTCACCCTCCTCATCCCCGTCACGTTCCTCGTCATGCTCGCCCTCGAGCGCGCCTTCCCCGCCCGGCCCCTCCCGGTCGTGAAGGGCTGGCTCCTCAAGGGGTTCGCGTTCTTCTTCCTCACGGCGGTCATCAACGCGCTCGTGCCGGCCGCCCTCGCGGCCCTCGTGGGCGACCGCGCCCCGCTGCGCCTCGCGTGGCTGGGCACCGCCCTCGGCGGCCTCGTGGGCTTCCTCGCGAGTGACCTCGTCGCGTACGGCGTGCACCGCCTGCTCCACAACGTGCCCTTCCTCTGGCGGTGGACCCACCAGATGCACCACAGCGCCGAGCGCCTCGACATCGCGGGCGGCGTGTACTTTCACCCGCTCGACATCGCGGCGCAGGTGGGCGCGACCTCGCTCGCCGTGCTCCTGCTCGGCCTCAGCGCCGACGCGGCGGCGCTCGCCGGGTTCGTCTCGTTCCTCGCGGCGATGTTCCAGCACCTGAACGTGCGCACGCCGCGCTGGATCGGCTTCCTCGTGCAGCGCCCCGAGGCCCACTCCGTGCATCACGCGCGCGGCGTCCACGCGTACAACTACGGCAACTTCATGCTCTGGGACCTCGTGTTCGGCACCTTCCGCAACCCCGCGACGTTCGAGCGCGAGGCCGGCTTTTGGGACGGCGCGTCCCGCGAGGTGGGGCCCATGCTGCTCGGGCGCGACGTGTCCGAGCCTCGCGCCGCTTCGACCCCGCCGGCGCCGGCCCACGCGGAGCCGTCGGCCTCCTAGCCTCGCCGGGAGCGTGTCGAAGCTCGCCACGGCGGGGCGCTCGATCTAGGCTCACTCCATGAGCCCTGCCCTCCTCGCCGTGCGGTTCGTCGTCCGCGCGGCGGCCGCGATGAGCGTCGCGACCGCCGCGCTCATCGCAGGTTGCAACGACGTCGGCTCGCTCGGCGGCTGCGCCCCCGACTACGCCGAGGGCACCGATCCGGCGGCGTGCACGAGCAGGCGCTGCAACCGCTCGCTCCTCATCAAGGAGGCGAGCAGCGGCGCGGAGCACCTGTTCTGCACGGTGGGCTGCAACCCCGACGCCGGCACCGGCTGCGCGAACGTCGAGATCTGCTACCTCGAGCCGGCCGCGGCGACCACGGAGGCCTACTGCGCGCTCAAGTGCAGCGACGCCCGCTGCAAGCCCCCGCTGAAGTGCCAGGCGAACGGCACGGTCTGCTTCTAGCTCGCTAGAGGACGAGGTCCGGCTTGGCGGGGCTCGCGGGTCGCGCCCGCCGCTGCCCGCGCCGCAGCCGGGCCGCCTCTCGGCGCGCGTTCTCGAGCTCCTCCCGGTTCTCGTGCGGCCGCGGAGAGGCCTGGGTGCGGGCGAGGTACGTGGGCAGGTCGACGATCTGGTAGCCGTACCGCTCGGGGCGCCGCGGGCTCCATTTCCGGTCGTAGAGGTAGGCCAACACGAGCTTCAGCGTGGGGAGCGTCGCGGGGCGAATGTCGTGGAGCAGCACCACCCCGCCGCCGTTTCGCTCGAGCTGCGCCTCGATGCGCTTGGCCATCGCCTCGGCGTCGTCGTTGCGCATGTCCTCCGCCTCGACGCTCCACAGCACGAGCTCGAGCCCGCGCTCGCGCAGGAGCTCGCGGCCGGTGGCGTCGAGCTGGCCGAACGGCGGCCGGAAGTACCGCGGCGCCGCCCCGGTGGCCTGCGCGATGAGCGCGCTGTCCTCGTCGATCTGGGAGGCCACCTCGCTCGGCGCGAGGGTCGTGAGGAGCTTGTGGTTCAGCGTGTGGTTGCCCACCACGTGGCCGGCGCGCGCCATGTCCGCGAGCACCTTGCGCGCTCGCACGGCCCGGACGTCCGTGCCCTCCAGGTATTGACCGACCACGAAGAACGACGCGCGGATCTTGCGCTGATCGAGCACCCGCAGGATGGCCGGCGTGGTCTCCACGAAGGGCCCGTCGTCGAAGGTGAACGTGACGTAGCGGCGCCCGTCGCCCGCCTGCGGCTCGGGCCCCTCCGCGAGGAGCCACGCGCGCGAGACGCTGGCCTCCGGATTCGTGGGCGCGTTCGCGGGCGCGACCTCGCTCGCGGTCGCGCTCGCCGCGGGGGCGGGCGCGGCAGAGAGGTCCACGCGGGCGAAATCCCGCGGCGCGGTGGGCCTGGACGGGGCGGACGGCGCGG
>CAZHGG010000688.1:0-4067 GCA_964531755.1 uncultured Polyangiaceae bacterium | reverse complement strand
ACCCCCCCTACGCCCGCGGCGTCGGCGGAGGAAGACCCGGCCGCCGCGCCCGAACCGGCCGCCTCCGGCGCCGCGTCGGCCCCGACCGGTCCCACCTCCATCGACGTGCCCGGGCCGGCCATGGCCGGACGACCGAGCGGCGGCGGCGGCACGAGCGGGCCCATCGCGGGCGCGGCGGGCGAGGCCCCCGCGGCGCCGGGCGTGGCGGCGATGCTCGAGGGCGGGCTCCGGTGGGGCATGTCGAAGGAGGAGGTCGTCAAGGCCCACACCGCCGTGGGCGGCATCCTCTGGAAGGACTACGACAAGCGCCTCGCGAGCGCCTCGGTGGGGCCCCAAATGAAGGCCCTCGAGCAAGAGCGCGACAGCGCGATGCGCGCGTTCGAGCGCACCTGGGTCGAGTTCGGCATCACGCCCACGGGCTACGACGCCTCGGGCCTGCGGCCCGAGTACACGTACCGCAACCAGGAGGCCCTGCTCCAGCTCCAACGCGATGGAAAGACTCGTTATTTCTTCTTCATCAACAACCGCCTGTGGAAGATCTACGACGCCGTGCCGTTCGCCGGCGGCACCATCGGCAAGACCTTCGCGGACGCTGTCAACATGATGAACAGCAAGCTCGGGGTGCGCGGGCGCATCCTCGCGCCCGAGCCCGACAAGGGCCGCACCCAGACGCAGGTCGACTGGCGCGACAACACCTCGCACATGCGCCTCGTCGACCGCGCGGGCGAGGGCATCACCGGTGTAGCCCTCGAAGAGCTCACCACGCTGGGCAACCTCGGCAGCCTCCGCGCGGTGAAGGAGACCAACCCGATGACCATCGACCCCACGATCGCGGCGGTCACTGGCGGCAACCGCGTCGATCCGAACGCCCCGCCGCCCGACGCGGCGAAGGACCCGAAGGACCCAAAGAAGGCGCCGAAGACGGCCCCCAAGACCGCCCCGAAGAAGAAATAGGCCCGCCGCTAGGGGTCGTAAATTCCGGTAGATTCTCCCCAATCTGGTAGCGTGAACGACGTGGAAGAGAAACTCGTGGCCTCCTGTCGCGATCTGGTCGTGCCCCTGGTCCACGCGGACGGGGGCCGCGTGTACCTGGTGAGCGCGTCCGCGGACCTCGTCCACGTCCACCTGACGGGCACGTGCGCCGGCTGCCCCGGCGCCCAGATGACCCGCGAGCGGCTCATCGAGCCGGTGGTGGCGAAGGTCGCCCCGAAGGCGTCCGTGAAGGTGACCACGGGCTTCTCCGCCCCGGCAGGCGCGCGTCACATCGACGCCGCCTGACCGCTCGTCACGACGGCAAGGTTTGACTGAAGTGTCTGGAGGTTTGGTGCGGTATCGACTGCGACTGCAGCTACAAGAGTTCGACCTCCCCAAGGGGACGACGCTCATTGGGCGCAGCTACGACTGCCACGTCACCATCGAGGACGCGCTCGTGTCCCGACAGCACGCGCGCATCGAGGTCGAGGGCGACACGGTCTCCATTTTCGATCTCGGCAGCCGCAACGGAGTGAAGGTCAACGGCGCGCCGATCAAGGGCTCTCAGGAGCTGCACCACGGCGACCGCGTCCGCATCGGCACGCAAGACCTCCTCTTCACCGTGGACGCCGGGCGCGCACCCGAGCCCTCGAAGACCACGGGGTTCCTTCAGCATTGCCACTCGTGCCACATGCCGTACTCGCGTGAGGCCGGCGCGTGCCCGACGTGCGGCGCCCTGCCGGAGGAGGCCGACACTCAGAGCGACGTCGCCCAGAGCGAGTCGGCGTGGACGTTCGAGCTCCAGCTCCAGGTGCTCGAGCGCGCGCTCTCGATGGGGCGCCTCGAGGACGCCGCCCGCATCTTGGGGCGGGCCCGGGAGCAGCTCGAAGAGGCGCTCAACCGCGGGGAGCGGGTGAGCCGCGGACAGATCTCTCTCTTGCTCGTCGCGGCGCTCCGGACGAGCTTTCTCTCGCGCGACGGCGCGTGGGCCGTGTGGGCCGCGTCGGTGTGCGAGAGCCTCTCGTTCGTGCCCACGTCGGAGGTCCTGGGCTGGTTTCAGCAGCTCTACGGGCGCTTCACCGAGCTCGAGGCGCCCATCTCGGCGCTGGTCGAGCACCACCGGGCCCGCGCTGAAGAGCTCTCCCTGGACGAGACCTCGGTCCTCACCCGCCTCGAGCTCCTCACGCAGAACCGCGAGGACGATCCGTTCGCCCAGACGGCCGTGTCGAAGCTGCCTTAGGCCCGTTCGGCCCCGTTCGGCGTGCGTTCCGGGGGCCGGTGGACGGTCTCTTGCCGCGTCTGGCGCATCGGGAGTAAACGTGGGCGTCGGAACCCGAATGCTCGTGCGCCGCCCCGCTGACGATCCGCGCCCGCCCCGAGCGGGGCGCGACCTGAGCCTCACGCGAGGCGGAGGGGCCCGCCTTGCGTGGGGGCGATCGGCGTGGCGCTCGCCGCGCCATGGGAGGGCGGGTTGAAGTTCCGCCTTCGGTACCTCCAGCACGACGTCGAGCTGACCGAGGGCCAGTTCGCCGTCGGGCGCAGCGGCACCTGCCAGCTGTCGCTCGACGATCCGCTGGTCTCCAGGCGGCACGCGGTGTTCCACGTCTCGGACGCCGCCGTGAAGGTCGAGGATCTCGGGAGCCGCAACGGCGTGATCGTCAACGGCGCCCGGGTCGAGGGCACGGTCGAGCTGCAGGTCGGCGACCGGGTGCTCATCGGCTCGCAGGAGCTCACGCTGCTCGCGACCCGGGAGGGTGGGCCCTCGGCTCGCTCTCCGGCGGCGAAGAACACCGTCTCCCGCATGACGCCGAGCTCGGGCATCCAGATGCCTCGCTTCGACGACGCCGAGCCGAGCATGGTGCGCCGGGTCGACCAGTTCAAGCTGCTCGGCAGCGTGGCGGAGAAGGCGCTCGCGCTCGGGAGGGCGGGCGAGGCCGAGCGCCTGCTGGCGTCGGTCCTCGCCGACGTGATCGAGTCGTGCCGCGCGGGGCGCCCGCTCCCGGTCTCTCTGGTGGATCAGGCGGCCAAGTTCTCGGCGCGGCTGGCGACGTCCACAGGGAAGGGCGGGTGGGCCGACTACGTCGTGGAGCTCTACGCCGCGCAGAACCGCCCGCCGCCCGCCGCGGTCATCGACGAGCTCTACAACGCGATGGGGAAGGTCACGGCGGTCGACCTCGCCCGCCTGCGCGACTACGTGGCGCAGATCCAGGATCGCTCGTCGACGCTAGGGCCGGCCGATCGCTTCCTCCTTCAAAGGTTGGAAGGCTTGGAGCGACGGGCGCGGTCTCTTCGCGGCTAGGGCCGGCCTCCCGCCCCGTCTGCCACGCGAGGTTCGCCTCGGCGGCGAGGCGGATCGCGCCCATGAGCTCGTCGTCCTCGAGCGACCGCACCAGGCGCTCGAGCGCCGGGGGGAGAGCGACGGCCGCGGGCACCTTTCGTCGCGCCCGCCGCTCGGGCGGGCGATCGAGCTCGACGGCGCCGACCCGGAACCGCAGCCGCGCGACCCCCACGCCCAGCGCGTTCAGCCGGGCCACGACGTCGGCGGCGAGCATGGTCAACTCGCTTGACCAAACGCTCGTGGCGACCAGCACGAGCAGCTCGCCGCCCTCGAGCCGCAGCGGCCGCGTGCGGTCGGCGATGCGTGGGCCCACGGCCTGCACCCACTTGGACGTGGGGAAGGGCGGGCGTACCCGGGAGAAGCGGTCCTCTCCCGCGCGGCCGAGGATGCCCTCCATGGGCTCGGGAGCGCTGAGGTGTCTCCGGCGACGGCGGCGCACGCTACCGCGCCCCTTCGGGCCTTCGCAGCTCGAGCCAGCCGGGCGGCGCGGCGGGGTCGAGGAGGGCGCCGCGCCTATCCGCGACGCCCGCGCGGAGCCAGCCGGCGGCGTATTTCAGCACGTAGGGCGCGAGCGGGCGCGGCGTCGCGCTGCCCGTCTGGCCCACGTACACCGTGACAGCGGCCGGTCGCCCGGTCGCACCGTCACCCCGAGGGCGCGGCCTGCGCAGTTCCGTCTCTCCGGCCGCTGCCGCGGACGATCAGCGGTGGTCCACGTCGCGGCCGCTGGCCAGGTCGCCGCATTCGACCGGCCCCGGTG
>CAZHGG010000687.1:0-4071 GCA_964531755.1 uncultured Polyangiaceae bacterium | reverse complement strand
CGGCGCGGCGGCCGCGACGGCCGCACAGGCCGCCGTGCGCGCGCTCACGCCGCCCTCGTGACGAGCGCCACAGCCACGTCGTCCAGGAGGACGCCCTCGTGGCTCAGCGCGCGCAGCCGCCGCTCGAGCCAGGAGGGGTGCCGCGCGCCGACCGCGCCGTCGCGCAGCAGCGCGAGAGGATCCTCCTCCGGTGCCCCCGTCTCCAGGAGCGGGAACAGCCCGTCCGTCGCGATGAGCAGCGACCGCAGCTCGGGGGCGGGCCGATCGAAGAGGACAGTGGGGCCGCCGTGGGGCAGGCCGAGCAGCCCGTACCCCGGGTAGTCGGGCGCGTTGTCGTCGCCCGGGAGGACGGCGCCGCGCTCGTCGTTGTACGCGGCGAGGCCGTCGCCCTGGGCCAGCACCGCCACGCGATCGGCGGTGACGAACGCGCAGACGAAGGAGAACAGGAACATCGAGGCGACGGCCTCTTCGCGCGCGTCGTCGGCGTCGAGGGCGTCGACCACCGACGTGAGGAACCGGTGGAGGTCGTCGCCCAGGCGCCTCGCCAGATCGTCGGGCGCGACCGTCGCGAGCACGCGCGGGCCGTACGACGCGAGCCAGGTCGCCGCGAGGCGGGCGCCCACCTCCGACCCCGGGGCGCTGCCGCACCCGTCGGTCACCGCGAGGCCGACGCCCAGCGGGCCGCGCCAGACGGCGAGGCCGTCCTGCCCGTCGCGCAGGGCGCGCCGGTGCTCGCGCCCTTGGATCTTCCCGTAGTGAAGTTCATACGACCGTGAAAGAGTCATATGTACTTATTGTGGCGTAGGCGAGCGGAAGTCAAGCGGCGGTCGTCGCTTTTCTGCTTCGGCGGTCAGCGCGTGATGGGCGGCACGGCCACGCGCACGAGGATGCCGTCCTGCGCGCTGGTGAACCACGAGGACCCCACCCCGCACTGGGTGCAGGTGAGGCGGTACGCGCGGGTGCCGTCGATCGAGAGCGCCACGTTCGCGCCGTCGGCGGGACACACCGTGGGCGCGCCCGAGCGGTAGCTGGCCCACAGCCGCTCGACCTCTGCCTCGGTAAACTGGCTTGCGCTCATCGCGGTGTGCTCCGGCGTTCGTTCGGCGGCCCACCTCGCGGGCCTCGAGCAGGAGCATAATACGGGTGGTCCACACGTGGGGAGTGCCGAGCACGCCCCGGGCGTTTTGTGGCGCGGGTCGCGCTGGCAAGGGCTTCCGCCCGGGCCCCGGGCTCTGTAGTGTTCGCGGGATGGCAGACGGAGAGCGGAGGGGCCGAAAGGTGCTCGTGGTCGGCGCGACCGGGCGCCTCGGCGTCGCGATCGCGCTCGGGCTGGCGCGGCGCGGCGATCAGCCCGTGCTCACCGCCCGCGACCCCTCCAAGCTGGCTACGCTCGCGGGCCTGCTGGCCGCCGAGGTCGCGGGCCCGTCGGTGGCCACCGTGTGTGCGGATCTCGCCCGACCCACCGCCGTCGACGACATCGTCACGGGGCTGCGTGACGGGGTGGGCAGCGTGGACGACGTGGTGCTCGCGTGCGGCCCGTTCCCGCGGACGCCGTTCGAGGCGCTGTGCCGCGAGGACCTCGAGCGCACCCTCACCGTGCACGCGGTCGCGCCGCTGCTCCTCGTGCACGCGCTCGCGCAGGACCTCGCGAGCGCGAGGGGGGCCGTCGTCGCGCTCGGCGACGCGGGCACCACCCGGCCGTACACGAACCACGTCGCGTACCTCACCGCGAAGGGCGCGGTGCGAACCGGCCTGCAAGCGCTCGCGGTCGAGCTCGCGCCCGCCGTGCGGGTCAACCTCGTGCAGCTCGGCATCGTCGCCGATCCCGAGGCCGACGCCGATCCGACGCGGCACCACCGGCTCGCGACGAGGTCGCTCCTCGGGCGCTTCGGCACGCCGGAGGAGGTGGTGCACGTCGTCCTGTCCCTGCTCGACGCCACCTGGGCGACGGGCGAGGTGTGGGGCGTCGGTCGCTAGCGGCCGCTCGGGTCTCGGGCTGGGTAGCTGGCTAATCGCGGCCGTCGAACCGCGGAATGTAGAAGCCGTCGCGCTCGGCCTCCGCCTCCTCACGCTCGGTCTTGGGGTCGCGGGCGGCGTCGAGCACGGCCTGCCGCGGCGGCGGACCGTTCGGGAACCAGATGGGCCGCATCAAGTTCCCGTAGGGGAGCCGGCGCTCGCGCGCGCGATCGGCGGAGAGCGGCAGGGGGATGCCCATCGGCGTGCCGTTCCAGTTGACCGCGTCGTAGGGGAGCGGGACGTACGGCTGCGCGCAGGTGGCGACACCGTCGGGCTTGCGCCGGTACACGTCGAACGCCGCGAGGCGGTACTCGAAGCAGTAGTGCTCGAGCAGCCACTGGCCGGGCTTCGCGTAGGCGCGCATGGGCCTCGCCATCATCACGCTGCCCGCGTCGACCACGATCTCGGGCCGCTCGCGGTCGAGGTCGGCCAGGAGGGCCTCCACGCTGCCCGGCACGATGCGCGAGCGCTCGAGCTCGAGGCGGTCCCAGAACCACGGCACGAAGCCGGTGACATAGGTCTCGAACACGAACCGCCCCGCCGGCTTGCGGTGCGCGTATTGGTAGATCCAAGGGGAGAATCCCCACACGAAGATGCGATCGTCGGGCTTGGTGCCCGCGGCGATGAGCTTGCCGCACAGCTGCGGCGTGCGGTCGTGGGTGACGCGCCCGTCGACGCGCTCGCCGAAGACGGTGCCGAGCGCGGCCGCGCCCACGAGCGTGCCGAACGCCCCGATCGCGAGGCGATCGAACGCCGCGCGGTGGCGCGCGCGCTCCGCCGAGGGGCCCACCATCGCGCCGGCGGCGAGCGACAAGAAGGGCAGCGACTGCACGAAATAGTGCGGGAAGAAGCGGTACATCGCCGACGCCGACAGCACCGCCAGCGCGAGGTTCGCGACGAGGTAGCGCTGCACCCCGAACCCGCGGAGCAGCGGCCATGGCGCGCGCGCCCGCACCGCGCGGACGAGGCGGCGCGCCCCGCTGGGGAGCGCCGCGCTCGCGATCGCCACGAGGAGCAGGAAGTACCCAGTCTGCTCCGTGAGGCGCAGGAAGAACGGGGTGAGCAGCGGGAAGAGCTTCCGGGTGGGCCGGAGGTGGACGTCCCGGTTGTAGACCACCGTGTAATAGTAAAGCTCCTTGAGCGTTCCCTCGTGGGCGGAGTGCGCGATGAAGGCGGCGGGGAGGAGGAAGGTGCCCGCGGTGACGATCGCCACGTCGGTGAGCCACTGCCTCGCCGGCTGGTGGTTGCGCCGCGCGTTCGCGACGAGCCACACGCAGAGCGCGGCAGGGTGGAGCGCGGCGCTCTGCTTGATGGCGACCGCGATCCCGAAGAGCAGACCGGCCCCCGCGAGCAGCCACCGCCGCTGCGAGGCCGCTCGCGGGCCGGGGTGCAGCGCGAGCGCGCCCAACATGCACCCGAAGGTGAGCGGCGGCAGCTGGAGCGACTCGCCGTGGAGCGCCAGCCCGTCGAACGGGGGCACGCCGAAGGCGAGGGCGTACGCCATCACGAACGTGGCAATGAGCACGCCCGCCCGCGGCAGGAACGCCCGCGCGAACAGGTACACCGCGTAGAGGTTCAGCAGCGCGACCGCGAGCGCCCACAGGCGGAGCGCGCGGAGGTTGTCCCACCCGTGCAGCCAGGCGACCAGCGTGTACAGGTAGTACATGAGCGGCCCGCGCTGGCTCACCGCGCCGACGTAGAGCTTGTGGCCGTCGAGGATGCGGCTCGCCAGCGCGCCCGCGTAGGCCTCGTCGACGTTCGCGAACGTGCCGTAGCCGATGAGCGGCCCGTGCACGGCGGCGATGCTCGCGACGCCGCCGAAGAGCGCCAGGCGCTCCGACCAGTGAGCGGGGCGCCGCTCAAGCACCGGCGGCCCCCTCTCTCTGGTCGCGCTCCTCCCACTCGTCGCGCTGGTCGCGCTCGTCGCGCTCGTCGCGCGCGCTCGCAGGCGGCGGGCGGCGCGCGGGCGCGCTCTCGGGGGCGGTGGGCGGCACGGCGCGGAATCTAGAGCACGGCTCGCGGATCGCGAACCCGATTCGGCACGGCTCGTGCGCC
>CAZHGG010000686.1:0-4072 GCA_964531755.1 uncultured Polyangiaceae bacterium | reverse complement strand
TGCTCACCGTCACCTATCGAGCAAACCTGTCTTCGCGGCTCGTCGCTGTCGTTCGCAAGCAAGCTCAGACTCTGCCTCAGCGCTGTCGCGAACTACTCTAGCGCCGTCCGTGCGCTTGAAGACGACCATCGCCTCGCGATGGTCTTCGCGGTCGACCGGGGCGCTGACCTGGCTAGGGCGCCACGAAGCGCGCCATTCGCTCGAGCGCCTCCGCGCCGCTCGGGTGGTAGGCGGCGAAGACCGCGGGGTTGTGTGGCATGTCCTTGGCGACGTGGACGGTCACGTCGACCCCGGCGTCTTTCATGCGCTTCACCAGCGTCAGGATGTCGTCGTGCGGTATCTCGACCTCGCCGGCGACCACGAGCACCGGGGCGAGCCCCTCGCACCGCGCGTGGGTCGGCGAGAGCCGCGGATCGCCGAGCGGGAGCTCGCCCGCGAAGAGCCGCGCCTGGGCGAGCAGCGTCTCGCGCGTGCCGTAGTCGTACGGGTCGTTCTTCGTGAACGATTCTCCCGGCATGGTGAGGTCAGACCAGGGAGAGAGCAACACGGCGCTTCGCGCCTGGGGCGAGCCGCGATCGCGCAGCGCGAGCTGCAGGTAGAACGCGAGGTTGCCGCCCGCGGAGTCGCCGGCGACCACGATGGACTCGGCGGGGACACCGCTCGCGACGAGCGCGTCGAACGCGGCCAGGGCGTCCTCGAGCTGGGCCGGGTACGCGTGCTCGGGGGCGAGGCGATAGTCGACCCCGAGCACCTCGCAGCCGCTCGCGACGGCGAGCCGCGCCAGGAGCTCCGCGTGCGTGGTCCGCGCGGACCCGTAAATGTACGAGCCGCCATGGAAGAAGAGCACCACCGGGGCCTTCTTCGCGCCGGGGGGGACGAACCGTCGCGTGGGCACGCCTCCGAGCGGCGCGTCCGTGGTCTTCACCTTGCGCACGGTGGTCTGCGGGTAAGGGCGGGCGTCGATGTCGGCCCGGAGGCGCGCGGGCTCCCACGCGCTCGTGGCCTCCCAGTCCTTCCGGAGGAGGCGCACCACCGACTGAAATTCCAGCGACCACGACGGCCGGAGCGGACCGCGAGACGCCCGGTGAGCGATCGTCTCGAAGAACGCGACCATCGAGAGCCAGACGAATCGGAGCATGGTGGAAGGAAAGTAGGGGCGCCCCCGTCGCGTGACAACGCCCACGTCTCTCGGCGGCACGCTCGCACGCTGCGGGTCGTGGCGGTCGCGTGGTCGCCGACCGCTGCGCGTCGCCCTCGATCCGCGACGAGGCTGGCACCGCCCAATACGCGACAGATCACGGGGGCGGTGCCGGTGCTGACGACGGTGCCGGTGCTGACGACGGTGCCGGCGCTGACGACGGCGCCGGCGCTGACGACGGTGCCGGCGCTGACGACGGTGCCGGCGCTGACGACGGCGCCGGCGCTGACGACGGTGCCGGCGCTGACGACGGCGCCGCCGGGCGCCTCGCGCCGGGACACTGGAGCCAACGCGCCTCCACGTCCTCGCAGCTCTCTCGCTCGAGGCGGGTCTTGGCGGGAAGGACCGCGGGGACCACGCTGTCCCAATGAAGCTGGAGCTTTCCTCCCATGAACACGGCGAGCGCGCCGCTCGAGAGGTTGCCCACATTCCCGAGGCCCACGTCGGCGCCCACGTCGACGCGCTCTCCGAGGTGGAACACGACGCCGACGCCTCCGCGCAAGGAGACCGCGGCTCCTACTTCGTACTTCACCGATTCGGCGACGAGCCGCTCGATGTCCGCCTGGGTGAAGCGAATGGTCCCGTCAGGACCGACCGCCGTGGCGACGTCCGACGGCTTGAACTCGGGGGCGTGGATCACGGTGTCCAGAGTGGCACCGCCCCCGACCTCGAAGGAGGGCACCACGCTCACGAAGGGCGCGGGCGCAAACGGGGCGGCGAGCCCCGTGGTGAGGGGAATCCAGAGATAGTTGCGCTCACCGCTGACGAGCAGCGTGGGAGCGAGGCCGACGTAGAAGCCGAGCGCGAGCCGCGGCAGCCCGCGGTCGTATCGCCCGAGCACCGGCGCCGAGAACACGAACGCCGCGGTGCCGGAGGCCCCGTTCGCCGCCGGCAGGCCGGCGCCTTGCAGATAGTTCACGTAGTGGACGCCGAACTGGGCGCTCACCTTTCCGGAAGTGGAGCTGAAGCTCGACGTGTAGCTCCCGAAGTAGAGGTGCCCCCCAGGAAAGAGACCGGCGTTGAACGACGCGCTGACGCTCGACGCGCCGGTGTCCCAGGTCGAGACGATCGGCGCGTGAGTGCCGGGGGCCGCTGACGACTCGACGGACCACAGAAGCAAGGACGACGTGAGCGCACACACCACGATAGGCCTGCCCATCATGCCGAGTCGCCGAGCAAGATCGAAGCCAAGGACAGACCGCGGCGCACCGCGCGCCGGAGTCGATCATGCGCAAACGCTGCGCGGCGCGCGCACCCTTTTCGGCCATTGAGCCGCCGAGGACCTCGCGCCTCCCCTCACGCTTCAACGACGCACGAAGCATCGCGAGGCACTGAGCTCCACGACGTGCGTCCAGGGTGGCGACATGAGCCGGACCGCCGCCACCATCTCGAGCAGGGTCTACGGCTTCGCGGCCACCTCGAGCCTCGACTACTCGGCGAAGAAGCTCTCTTTCAGCGAGCGGTCGGATCGAACCGAGAGCGCATGCCCTCGAACAGCGAGAGGAACCCTCGGTCGAGGAGGGGAGTCTCGCGCGCCCACGTCGTCGGGCGGAACGGGAGCGCCGACTCGAACATGATCCAGAGCGAGCTGTCCGGGATGCGACGAGGCCCCTCGTGCTCCTCGTCGGTCTGCGAGAGCACGGCGTCGTACGAGCGTGTCCCTATCCCGTGGGAGGTGAGCAGCGGCGACACGAACGTGCACCCCGGCGCGTAGCCCGACTCGACCGAGGCCGCGGAGATGACGCCGTTGATCTCCGACGCGGCGTTTCGGTGCATGAACGGGGGGCGAAAGCTGTGCTCGGCCACGTCCCAGCGGCCGCGGAAGACCACGAAGTCCACGACGGCTCGGCCGTGATCGTCGAGCGGCGCCGTCAGCACCGTGTGGATGGAGGGATCGACGTGGTCGAACGTGACCGAGCCCATCGCGTTGAAGAACCCGAGGTCGTAGACGAACGGGCAGTGCACTCCGTGCCACGCGACGACGTCGAACGGCGAGTGCCCTTGTCTCGCCGCGTAGAGCTGGCCCCCGAGCTTGTGGACGGTCTCGAAGCCGTCGGGGCAGAGGCGGTCCTCCCACGAGGCGACGGGCGCGAGGAAGTGCCGCGCGTCCGCGAGGCCGTTCGACCCGATGGGGCCGCGCTCGGGGAGCCGCAGGCGAGGGCCGAACACCTCGAGCATCCACCCCCGCGCGTGCCCCTCGGGGAGCCCAATCGCGAACTTGAGCCCGCGGGGCATGACCAGGATCGAGCCCGGAGGGACGCGCAGGAAGCCGAGCTCGGTCCGGACCTCGAGCGTGCCGGTCTGGGGGACGACGAGCAGGTCGCCGTCGGCGCTCGAGAACGAGCGATCGACCATGTCGGCGTTGGCCGCGTAGAGGCTCACCGCGTAGCCCGGTCCGCGCGCGTCGCCGTCGCCGCCGAGCGTCACGAGCCCGTCGAGGAAGTCGACGCGCTCCGGCGACACCGGGAGCGGGAGCGGCGCCCAGCGCGTGCGGTTGGGCTCCACGTCGGTGCACGCGCCGCCGAAGCGGCCCGGAGGCAAGGCCCGATAGGGCTCGTGCGAGAAGGAGGGCCTCACGCGGTACATCCACACGCGCGACGCGAGCGCGTTCTTCACCGTGAACGGCGTCCCGTTGAGCAGCTCCGGATACAGCCCGTAGGGCGCCGGGCGGGGTGTGTTCTGGAGGCGCGGGAGCGCGCCGGGGAGGGCCTCCGACTCGTGGGTGGACCCGAACCCAGGGTGGTGCTGGAGGGTCGCGGGCGCGCGCAGGTCACCTCGGCGGGGGTCGCGCGGGGCGCCGCGTGACGGCCTCGGCGCGCTCGTCGCGCTCGCGAGGAGCTCGGCGAGCCTCGCGCGCTCGAGGGCGCGAGGGGA
>CAZHGG010000685.1:0-4076 GCA_964531755.1 uncultured Polyangiaceae bacterium | reverse complement strand
TGCCGCTTCTGCGCGGTCACCACCGGCGATCCGCGGGGCGCGGTCGACGTCCGCGAGCCCGAGCACGTCGCGCGCGCGATCGCGCGGCTCGGGCTGCAGTACGTGGTGCTCACCATGGTCGATCGCGACGACCTGCTCGACGGCGGAGCCTCCCACGTCGCGCGCACGGTCACGCGGCTGCGCGAGCTGCGCCCGGACATCCTCGTGGAGACCCTCCTGGGCGACTTTGGCGGGAATTTCGACTACGTCGACCCCACCGTCGACGCCGCGCCGCACGTGTGGGCCCACAACGTCGAGGTCGTGCGCCGCCTCCAGCGCGCCGTGCGCGACGTGCGGTGTGGCTACGACCGGTCGCTCTCCGTCCTGCGCCGCGCGAAGGAGCGTCGGCCCGAGACGCTCACGAAGAGCTCCATCATGGTCGGGGTGGGCGAGACCGACGACGAGGTCCTCGAGACCCTCGCGGATCTCCGCGCCGCGGGCGTCGACCTGGTGACGCTGGGCCAGTACCTGCGCCCCAGCCCCAAGCACCTCGCGGTCGAGCGCTTCGTCACGCCCGAGGCCTTCGAGCGCTACGCCGAGGCGGGCCGGAAGCTCGGCTTCGCGTACGTCGCGAGCGGCCCCCTCGTGCGCAGCAGCTACAAGGCCGCTGAAGTGTTCGTGCGCGGCGTCCTCAAGCCCGAGGGTCCCGAGGGCGTGCGCGAGGTGCTCGAGGCGCGCCTCGCGGCCGCGCAGGCCGCCGCGGAGGCCGCGGGCTCGGACGTGCCGGACGCGCGTCCAGCGCAGGCCCCGCTGTTGTCGGCCGCCTCGCTCGTACGCCGCTGAGCGCCAGCATGTAGGGGCGTGTCAGCCTGGCGGAATCGCGGGGGCGTGCGCAGAATGAGAAATCATTGTGCGACGTCATACGTACACTCCCGGAGCCCCATGAAACTATCCGTCGCACCGCTGGTTCTCGCCGCCACCGCCGTCACGCTCGCCAGCCTCGCCGTCGCGGGGCCCGCCGCCGCGGAGCCCTCCGCGCCGTTCCCCACGATGGGCCTCGACGCCGCGCCCTCCGAGCTCGACTCGGAGCTCGCGGGTGACCTCGCGGTCGACGTCGCCGACGGCCTCTCCGACGACGCGATCGCGGCCCTCGGTCGCGAGTACGGCATCGACCTCCGCGACAACAGCCCGGGCCAGAAAGACGACGCGAACATCGCGGTCGCCCACCTCGGCGGCGCCCGCGCCCGCATGGCGGACCTCATCGCCCGGCTCTCGCGGGATCCGCGGGTGGAGCGCGCCGAGCCCATGGGGCAGCTCCGGGCCTCCTTCGTCCCCAACGACCCCAAATACGGCGAGCAGTGGCACCTCACCCGCGTCGGCGCCGAGCGCGCGTGGAACCTCTCCTGCGGCGCGGGCGTCACGGTCGCGGTCATCGACACCGGCGTCGCGTGCTACGACGACGGCCCCTTCATGAAGGGCACCGATCTCGCGGGCACCCGCTGCGTCGGGGGCTACAACTACGTCGACAAGACCGATCGCGCCGCGGACGACCACGGCCACGGCACCCACGTCGCGGGCACGATCGCGCAGACCACGCACAACGGGCTCGGGGTCGCCGGGCTCGCGTATTGCGCCAAGATCATGCCCGTCAAGGTGCTCTCGGCCGCGGGCTCGGGCTCCACCGCCGACGTCGCCGAGGGCATCCGCTTCGCGGCCGATCACGGCGCCCAGGTCATCAACCTGTCGCTCGGCGGCCCGATCCGCAGCAAGATCCTCGAAGACGCGGTGAACCACGCCCGCGCGAAGGGCTCGCTCGTGGTCGCCGCCGCCGGAAACTCGGGGCGGTCCGTGGGCTATCCGGCGGCGTACCCCGGCGTGCTCGCCGTGAGCGCCACGGACAAGAACGACAACATCGCGTGGTTCTCGTCGCGCGGACCCCAGGTCGGCATCGGCGCGCCGGGCGTGGCGGTCGTCCAGCAGACCGTGTGCAACAAGGGCCGCGACAAGTGCGAGGTCTTCGGCGTCTTCAACGGGACCAGCATGGCGTCGCCGCACGTCGCTGGCGCGGCCGCCATGGTCGTCGCCACCGGCGTCACCGACCCGGACGCGGTGCGGGCCACCCTCGAGCGGAGCGCGGTCCCGAAGGAGGACGCGAAGCTCTTCGGCGCGGGCATCCTGAGCGCCTCGAGCGCCACGCTCCGGGCGGTGTTCACGCAGCACTACCTGCCCCGGCTCCTCGCGCTCGCGGGGCTGCTCTTCCTCCTCGGCAGGCACATTCGGCAGCGGCGCGGCGCGCTCGCGACGGGCCCGGGCGTGTGGCTGGGCGTGCTGCTCGGCGGCTTCGGCCTCTTCCCGCTCGCGGGCCTCACCGGGGTGCTCCCCCACCTCGGCCCCGCGCGCGGCCTCGCCGACGCGCTCCTCACGCACCCGATCGGCGAGTGGGATCTCGCCCTCGACGTGAACCTGCACCGCTTCCTGCCGCTCGCCAACGCCCTCCCTGCGCTCGGCGCGCTCGCCCTCTTCTTCGGGGTCAAGCGCCTCCGCGGGTGGGTCGGCGGGCTCGCGCTCGGCTCCGCTGCGCTCCTCATGCAGATGGCCGCCACTGGCGACGTGCTCTTCGTGCTCGGGCCCGTGCCCATGCGGCTCTTCGCCATCGCGAACGCGCTCGTGTGCGTGTGGATCGCTCGCGTGGCGCTCGACCAGAAGAACGGCAAGGGCGTCGGCTGACGAAAAGACCGCCGTCGAGCGCCGGACTTCGGTACGCTCCCCGCAGGCCGAATGTCCCTCAAGATCGACCAAGATCACTCGCGCTTCCGGAACATCGTGCGCGGCAAGATCCGCGACAACCTGAAGCGTTACATCTCGCAGGGCGAGCTCATCGGGCGGAAGGGGAAGGACCTCGTGTCCATCCCCATCCCCCAGATCGACATCCCTCGCTTTCGCTACGGTGACAAGCAGCAGGGCGGCGCCGGGCAGGGGGAGGGAAACCCCGGCGATCCGATGGGCGGCGGCGACCAAGAGCAGCAGGGCGACGGCAAGAAGGCCGGAAAAGACGCGGGCGAGCACACCCTCGAGGTCGACGTCACGCTCGACGAGCTCGCCGCCATCCTCGGCGAGGAGCTGAAGCTCCCCGACATCGAGAACAAGGGCAAGTCGAAGCTCATCAACGCCAAGGACCGCTACACAGGCGTCCGCCGCGTGGGCCCGGAGTCGCTCCGCCATTTCCGCCGCACCTACCGCGAGGCGCTGAAGCGGCAGATCGCCACCGGGAGCTACCGACCGGATCGCCCGCTGGTCGTGCCCGTCCCCGACGACCGGCGATACAGGAGCTGGAAGACCATCTCGGAGCCGGTCGCGAACGCCGTCATCATCTACATGATGGACGTCTCGGGAAGCATGGGAGACGAGCAGAAGGAGATCGTCCGCATCGAGAGCTTCTGGCTCGATACGTGGCTCCAGCGCCAATACAAGGGCCTCGAGAGCCGCTTCATCATCCACGACGCGGCCGCGCGGGAGGTCGATCGCGAGACCTTCTTCCGCACGAAGGAGAGCGGCGGCACGATGATCTCGAGCGCGTACAAGCTGTGCGCGCAGCTCATCGACGACCACTTCCCGCCGGAGGAGTGGAACGTGTACCCGTTCCACTTCTCGGACGGCGACAATTGGTCGATGGATGACACCCTCGCCTGCATGGACATCCTCAAGCAGCGCATCCTGCCGCGCGTGAACATGTTCGCGTACGGCCAGGTCGAGAGCCCGTACGGCTCGGGCCAGTTCGTGAAAGACCTCCGCGAGCACCTCGGCAAGGACCCCCGGGTCATCACGAGCGAAATCCGCGATCGCGACGCGATCATGAAGAGCATCAAGGACTTCCTAGGGACCGGGAGATAGGCCGCGCATGAGCGAGTTCGCGCTGAAGACCGCGCTGCCGCGCTACCTGCACGACGAGCAGCGGCGCATCGAGAAGATCGCCTCGGAGGAGGGACTCGACTTCTTCCCGACCGTGTTCGAGATCCTCACCTACGACCAGATGAACGAGATCGCGGCGTACGGCGGCTTCCCGAACCGGTACCCGCACTGGCGTTGGGGGATGGACT
>CAZHGG010000684.1:0-4078 GCA_964531755.1 uncultured Polyangiaceae bacterium | reverse complement strand
GCGCGCCGGGCGCCTCGCCCGAGGCCGCCACGGGCTCCGGCCCGCCGGTGTACGGGGCCGCCGGCGAGCGGGGCGCGGTCGACCTCGCCACGGCGTTCACGCGCGGGTTCCCCCAGGCCGCCAGCGCGGATCCCGCCTGGACCACGGCGCCCCTCGGCGGGGCCGGAGAGGTCGACGTGGTGCTCACCCTCGACGAGACGGGCAAGCTCGTCGACTCCCAGGTGGGCCCAGGGGCCACGGCGCCGCTCGCCGCGGGCATCCGCCGCACGCTCGCCCTCGTGGGTGGGCGCGCCTTCACCTCGCGCGGGAAGGTCACGCGGCTCCACCTGGTCGCCACCGTGTCGCCCGACACGGTGCACGACGGCCTCCACGGGGACGTGTTCGCGATCGGCGGCAGCTACGCGGGGAGCGAGGGGCAGGCGTTCTTCGCCCTCGCGATCGGGCGGCGCGTCGACCTCAAGGTGCGGCCGCGGTGAGCCGCTCGTAGATGACCAGCGGCCCCCGCTCGAAGGAGGCGCGGTAGGTCGGCGGCACGTTCGCCCGCGCCTCGGGCGTGGCCTCCCACATGAGGACGTGGTCGAAGCGCGGTGTGGCTTCGGCCCAGAACTCGGCCCACCGCTCGCGGTACTCGCGCGGGCAGTCGTCGGGGCGGAGGTTGTTCTGGTGCAAGAACGCGCACATGCCGTCGGCCGAGCGCATGCCCGGGGCGAACCCCTCGAGCACGAGGTGGTTCCAGCGGTCGGGCGGGGGCTCGCGGTACATGACCGGGAACGACCGCGAGTGCGCGAACAAGAGGGGCGCGCTGGTGTCCTTCGCGATCACGTAGAAGCCCCACGCGTGCAGGAGGCTGCGCGAGTTCTCGCTCACGCCCTTCGCCCGGAAGATGAGCGGCATGAGGCGCGCGCCGCGCGGCACCGCGTCGAGGCCCGCCGTGAAGGCGCGCCGATCGCGCTCGAGTCGCAGGTAGTCGACACTCATGGCGACGGTGTTGAGCACCGCGGCGACCAGCCCGAGCGCGACCACGCCGCGGGGCAGGCGGTCGGGCACCCGCGCGAGCGCCGCGAACCACAGGTACGGCAGGAACCGCGAGTTCACGTGGAACCAGTTGGTCGCCGCGTAGGGCGTGAAGGCGTAGGCCGCGAGCAGCACCCCGAGGGCCCACGGCGAGAAGAACGGCACGTCGACCTTGCGGCCGCGCACCGCGAAGACCACGAGCGCGGCGGTGGGCAGCAGCGTCGCCGCCTCGAGCTTGGTGAAGCCCCACAGCCACTCGGCCCACGCGTTGTAGAGCAGCTCCCACACCGGGAGCACCGCGAAGATGGCCACGTGGCCGCTCATGGTGCCCTTCGGCTCGCCGAGCTGCACGGCCACCGAGAGGACGACGAGGGTGGCCGCGGGGCACAGCGGCAGCGCCAGCGCGCGGAGCCCCGTGACGAAGCCGGCTCGCCCGCGGCGCGCGAGCTCCACGAGCACGAGCAGGTACATCACGAGCAGCGCGAAGACGTGCGCGTACCAGCCGATCACGCCGAGGACGGCGATGAGGGCGCCGGTCGAGGCGCGCGGACCGCGCAGGTGCAGGTGGCAGAGCGCGAGGACGGCGAGCGAGATGGGCACGCCGAGGGCGAAGTCGAGCATGCCCATCGACACGAACCAGTTGTGCACCATGGGCCACGCGAAGAGCGACGCGAGCACCGCCTTCGGCTTGCTCTCGGTGAGCACGAGCACGCTCCACGGGAGCGCGAAGGCGCCCGCGGCGAGCACGAGCACGGTGAAGAGCTTGGCCGCCAGGAACGTGCCGGTGACGCCGCCGACCGCGTGGAGCCAGGCGAAGAGCGCGCCGTTGGTCTTCAGGTGGCCGTTGAACACGAACTCCGGGTAGAGCGCCGGGTGCGTGACCACGTGGATCGACGCGAGGTGGTTCGGCAGGTCCTGCATGGGCGGGACCTCGGTGAAGAGCAGCGGCGTGGCCGCGAGCGCGAAGAGGGCGAGGCCGAGGCCGAGCACGAGCGAGCGCGACGAGCGCGCGACCAGGGAGTCGAGCATGCGGCGTCGGTTCGGAGGGGTCGGCTTCGCGGCTCCGCTCGGGCTCATCCGTGCGCCTCGGCCCAGTTCTTCCCGTGCGCCACGTCGACCACGAGGGGCACGCGCAGCGCGGCCACGCCCTCCATGGTCGCCTTCGCGCGCGCGCCCGCCGCGGCGACCTCGGCCTCGGGCACCTCGAACACGACCTCGTCGTGCACCGTGAGCACCATGCGCGCGCCGGGCGACACGGGGTCGCGGTCGAGCGCGAGGAGCGCGACCTTCATGAGGTCGGCCGCGGAGCCCTGGATGGGCGTGTTCTTGGCGATGCGCTCCGCTTCGAAGCGGAGCCCGCGGTTGGCCGAGTGGAGGTTCGGGAGGAACCGCCGGCGGCCGAGCAGCGTGCGCACGGTCTCGCCGCGCTTCGCGTCGGCCACGGTGCGGTCGAGGTAGGCCTTCACGCCCTCGTAGCGCTGGAAATACGCCTCGATGAACGCCGCGGCCTCGGCGCGCGGGATGCCGAGCTGCTTGCCGAGCGCGGAGTCGCCCATGCCGTAGATGACCCCGAAGTTGATGGCCTTGGCGCGGCGGCGCATCTCCGCGGTGACCTCCGCGAGGGGCACCTCGAAGACGAGCGAGGCGGTGTACGCGTGGACGTCCTCGCCGCTCGCGAACGCCTCGCACAGGCGGGGATCCTCCGAGAGGTGCGCGAGGAGCCGGAGCTCGATCTGCGAGTAGTCGGCCGACAGGATGGCGGCGCCCGGCGGGGCGACGAAGGCGGCGCGGATCTCGCGGCCGACGGCGCTCCGGATGGGGATGTTCTGGAGGTTCGGCTCGATCGACGAGAGGCGCCCCGTGGCGGCGACGGCCTGCTCGAACTGCGTGTGAATTCGATGAGTTACGGGGTTTACGGCGCGCGGCAGCGCCTCGATGTAGGTGCCCTTCAGCTTGTCGAGCTCGCGGTGGTGGACGATCACCTCGGGCAGCGGGTGGCGGCCCGCCAGCTCCTCGAGCACCGCCGCGTCGGTGCTGCGGCCGCCCTTCGGAGTGCGCTTGATCACCGGGAGCTTGAGCTCGTCGAACAGGATGGTCTCGAGCTGGTCGCGCGAGCGGAGGGCGAAGTCGTGGCCGGCGAGGTCCTTCGCGCGGCGCTCGAGCTCGGCGAGCTCGCCCGTGAGGCGCTCGCCCACCACGGCGAGGCACGCCTCGTCGAGCATGACCCCGGCGCGCTCGAGCTTCACGAGCACCCGCGCGAGCGGCAGCTCGAGGTCCTCGAGGAGCGCGCCCATGCCCTCCTGCTCCACGCGCTGCGCGAGCCGGAGCGAGAGCGACAGCGCGCAGTCGGCGAGGCCGCCCGCGTAGGGGACGAACGACTCCACGTCCATCTCGTCGGCGTCGAGGCGCGCCTTGCCCCGCGCCTGCGAGCCCGGCGCCGTGAGCTCGACGCCGAGCTCCCGGCGGGCGAGATCGGCGAGGGCGTGCGGGGTCTCGGGGTCGAGCACGTAGCCGGCGAGCACCGGGTCGAACACGCGCCCGACGAGCGGCATGCCGTGGCGCTCGAGGACGTGCTCCACGAAGCGGCCTGGCGCCGCGCACTTCTCGACCGCGGGGCTCGCGAGCACAGGGCCGAGCGCCGCGACGACCGTCGCGAGGGAGAGCTGCGAGGGGGCGCCGAGCGTGCGGTGGCCGAGCGGCAGGTAGCGACCGTCGCCCTCGCCCGGCGCGAGGCCGAGGCCCACGAGCGCCGCGCGCATCGGGTCGTCGCCGACGACGACGACCG
The DNA here is from genome assembly GCA_964531755.1 of uncultured Polyangiaceae bacterium. Classification (GTDB taxonomy): domain Bacteria; phylum Myxococcota_A; class Polyangia; order Polyangiales; family Polyangiaceae; genus JAAFHV01. The sequence goes on along the minus strand of CAZHGG010000684.1, from coordinate 279 downwards.
CGACGGCGAGCCGGCCCTTCTCGGTGGCCTCGGCGACGAGGGCCGCGAGGTCGACCTCGGTGAGGAGCGCGCGCGTCGCGCGGGCCACGGGCGCCCTGAACGATGACCCGGCGAGCTGGTGCCTGTCGTACTCGGGTTCCACCGGGACCGATCTCGGCACGCCGGGCGCGGCGAACCTGAGCTGCCCTTAGGGGTCGCCGGCGCCGTAGCGCAGGCCCTTGATCTCCAGGCCGACCTTGCCCTTGGGCAGCACGATCTCCACGTAGTCGCCCACCTTTT
>CAZHGG010000683.1:0-4079 GCA_964531755.1 uncultured Polyangiaceae bacterium | reverse complement strand
GGTCGACGCCGCGCGCCTCGACGCGGCCGACGCCGCCGACGCGCCCGACCTGCCGGGCCCCCTCGAGCCCTTCGTGGGCAACCTCCTCGCGGGGCTCGGCGTGAGCGCCTCGAGCGACCATGTGTACTGGCTCGAGCAGGGCGCCCGCGCCGGGGCCAGCGTCAACTTCGACGCGGTCTTCCGGCGTCGCGCCCTCACCGCCGCGCCCTGCGCGCCCGCCACGGACAACTGCGGCGCGTGGCTCCCCACCGCGGGTCGCACCTACTTCGGGGACGCGCACACGGGCCCGGTGTCCTCGACCGACATCACGTGCTTCAGCGTCATCTACAACGCCACGCGCGACACCGAGCTCCACTGCTTGGTGCACGGCCCGGGCACGATGGCGCGCGTGCCGGGCGTGATGTTCGCCGCGAGCGTGCGCCTCGCGATAGGAAATGAACTTTACTTCTCGGTCCCGTCGCGCGCCGGGGGGCCGGCGACCCTCAAGCGCTGGAACGCGACCACGCCCGCGGTCGCGCCGGTGGACGTGCTCTCGCGCACGGCGACCGACATCACCGACGTCGCGGTCGACGGCGACCTCACGTTCTGGAGCGAGTCGAGCGGGAGCGGCGCGTCGAGCATGACCTCGGTCTGGGCGCGGCAGGGCGCGGCCGGCGCGCCCACCCAGGTCGCGCCGCCCTCTGCGGGGGGCGCGCGGCTCGCCCTCGACGCCTCCTCGCTCTACGTCACGCACCTCGCCGCGGGCACGGTGCTGCGCCACCCCCGCGCCCCGGGCGGCGCGGGCGCGGGCGCGCAGATCGCGTCCGGGCAGGCGAGCGTGGGGCCCATCCTCCGCCGCGGCGCCTACCTCCTGTGGCTCAACTACGGCCCGGCGCCGGACTACACCGCCAGCGAGGTCGTCCGCGCCAACCCCGACGGCACGGGCGCGCTCGTCATCGACCGCGACGAGACCCTCTCCGACCTCGCCGCGACGAGCGACACGGCCTACATGGTCACGTTCGGCAAGCCGCCCGACTACATCGGGACCGTCAAGCGGGTCCGCTTCACGCGATGAGCCCCGGCCCTCTCGGGGCCCATGCCACCCGCGGAGAGGTGTGCTAGAGCCCGCGCATGTGTGTCCGTCGCCCCGCGTTCTGCCTCGCCGTGGCCGTGGCCGTGGCGCTCGCGTCGCCCGGCGCGCGAGCGGCCGACCGCGGCGCTTCGAGCGGCGTGGCCCTCCAGACCTTCGAAGAGGGCCGTAGGCTCTTCGACAGCGGGCAGTTCGCGCCCGCGCTCAAGTCGTTCGAGGCGAGCTTCTCCGTCCAGCCCAGCCCGAACACGCGCCTCTACATCGCGCGCTGCCTCCGCGGCCTGGGCAAGGTGGCGAGCGCCGCCGCGGCCTTCCGGCTGGCGAGCCGCGAGGCGGAGGACCGCGTCGCCGCGACGGGCGAGCAGCGCTACGCCGCCACGGGGAAGTCCGCCGCGCTGGAGGCCGAGCAGCTCTCGCCGCGCGTGCCGCGCGTCACGCTCGCGCTGCGTGGCGACGTGCCGGAGGCGGCGGTGCTCTCGGTCGACGGCGCGCCTCTCCCCCGGGTCACCTGGGCCAAGCCGCTCGAGCTCGATCCGGGGGACCACGTCCTCGAGCTCACGGGTCCCCACCTCGCGCCGGCCCGCGCGGCGGTCAAGGTCGCCGAGGGCGAGCGCCGCGAGCTCGTCCTCGTCGCGCGGCGCGTCGCCTCGGGGCGCGTCACGCTCCGCTTTCACGCGCGCCCGCTCGGTATGGCGGCGACGCTGGACGGGGAGCCGGTCGACCTCTCGGCGCGCGAGCCCACCGCGGAGGTCGGCGTGGGCAAGCACCGCGTCGCGGTGTCGGCCCCGGGGTACGAGACGTTCGTCTGGCAGGGCGACGTCGCCGACGGCGCCGCCCGCGACGTGGCGGTCGAGCTGCGGTCGGCCGGGGCGCGGGCGGAGACGTCGGGCGCGGGCACGCCGCGGTGGCTCTTCTTCTCGACGGCGGGCCTGGCGGTGGTCACAGCGGGCGCGGGCGGCGTGCTGCTGGCCGACGCCTCCTCGAAGGACTCGGCCGAGCAGGCGAAGCCGATCGCGCAGCGGAGCGACGCCACGCGCGCGAACATCCGCACCGAGGCGACCCTGGCCACCGGGCTGCTCGTGGGCGGCGGCGTCGCCGCGGTCGGCGCGACGGTGCTCGCCTTCACGACGCGCTGGAGCGGGGCCAAGGAGCGCCGCGCGGCGGCGGCGGTCGCCGTGGTGCCGCGCGGGCTCGGGCTGGGGATCGAGGGGAGGTTCTGAGGATGAGCGCTGGCGCAAGCACGAGGTCTCGACGGGCGGGCTCCCACGTGGTCGTCGCGGTGGTCGCCGCTCTCACGGGGGCCTGCACGCTCGGGCTGGGCGACTACACCTCCCGCGGCGACCGCCGGCCGGCCACGCCGGACGTGGGCACCGCCGACGCCGCCACCGACCCGGGCGACGCGGGCGAGCCGGTGGTCGAGCCCGAGGTCGACGCCGCGGCGCCGCCGGTCGAGGGCGGCACGTGCGTCGACGGCACGCTCGACACCACCTGCACCGTCGCCGAAGGCGACGCCGGGAAGACCTGCAAAGGGTCCCGGCGATGCGTGCAGTCTACATGGAGTGACTGCAAGGTGGAGTACGGCTGCCCCGCCACGTGGACGCCCCGGCCGCCTGGCGCGTCGACCTGCCAGAACACCGACGTCAAGGGCGACTCCTCGCGCTGGACCGACAGCCCCATGGTGGGCCCGCCGGTCACCCTGTGGGCGCTCGATCGCAAGACCCCCTTCGAGCTCTACGGCCAGGTCGACTCCTTCTGCTTCATCCCGAAGGACACGAACACCTGCCTCGCCGACTCAAACACCGCGGTGAGCGTCGAGTGCCAGTCGGGGGCGCAGCTCAAGCTCTCCGGCAACGACTTCCTGGCCGGCACGCTCCACAAGCGTGAGTTCTGCGTCCAGGGGGCGGGCAGCTTCTGCCGCGTCGTGGACGTCCACGGCGGCACGGGGAGCTGGCAAGCGCCCGGCGCGGCCCGCTGCGAGCGCTGGTTCGAGTCGGCCCACTGGCGCGTGCGCGCCGATCCCCGCTGCTCTGGCTGGTAGGCCGTGCAGCCGCTCCCCGTTGGCACCCTCGTCGCCCAGCGCTACCGCGTCCTCGGCGAGATCGGCCGCGGCGGCATGGGCGTCGTGTACCGCGTCGAGCACGTGCACACCGGGCAGCAGCACGCGCTCAAGGTGCTGAACGTCCCCACCGGGCTCTCCGAGGAGCTCGTGCTCCGGTTCAAGCGCGAGGCGCGCGCGCCCGCGCGCATCAAGAGCGAGCACGTCGTCACGGTCACCGACGCCGACGTGATGCCCGAGCTCGGCAACGCGCCGTTCTTGGTCATGGAGCTGCTCGACGGCGTCGACCTCGAGCACGTGCTCGAGGAGCGCGTGCGCCTCTCGTCGCGCGAGGTCGTCGACGCGCTGGGGCAGGTCGCGCGCGTGCTCGACAAGGCCCACGCCCTCGGCATCGTCCACCGCGATCTCAAGCCCGAGAACCTGTTCTTTCACCGCCGGGAAGACGGCACGACGCTCCTCAAGGTGCTCGACTTCGGCATCTCGAAGGTGAGCGGCGGCGACGAGCCGAGCGCGCTGGCGGGCGCGCTGGTCACGCGCCCCGGCGCGCTCATGGGCACGCCGCTCTACATGTCGCCCGAGCAGGCGGGCTCGGGCACGGCGGTCGGCCCGGCCTCCGACGTGTGGTCGCTCGGCATCGTGGCCGTGCGCCTCCTCACCGGCGACTACTACTGGCGGGCCCAGTCGATGGGCGAGATGATGGCGCAGCTCCTGCGCGATCCGCTGTACCCGCCCAGCGAGCGCTGGCCTTGGCTGCCGCCGGGGTTCGACGCGTGGTTCGCGCGCTCGTGTCATCGAGCGCCGGAGCGCCGGTTCGCCCGCGCGTCCGAGCAGGTGCTCGAGCTCGCGGCGGTGCTCGGCGAGACCGTGAGCCTCAGCGGCATCCCGAGCGCGCCGCCGACCCCGCACACGCTCACCCCCCGGCCGCCTCCCGCGCGCCGCACGCCGTCGCCGAGC
>CAZHGG010000682.1:0-4082 GCA_964531755.1 uncultured Polyangiaceae bacterium | reverse complement strand
GAGAAGCGCTGAGCCGTCAGGCCCCCGGGCGAGGTCCACCGGTGAGCGCGTCCGCCTCCGCCAGCGCTTGCTCGCGGATCGCCAGCTCGTCCTCCACCTCGGCCAGCGCGTCTTTCACGGCGTCGTCGACGCGCACGCCGCGCTCCTCGCGCGAGGCGAGGGCGACCACGCCGAGCGCGCTCACGACCCGCTCGAGCCCGAACACGGCCTTCTCGTGATCGCGCTGGAGCTTCCGGCCCTCCTCGAGCTCCTTCTCCGCCCACCCGCGCACGTCGTCGGCGGCGCCGGCGGCCGCCAGCGCGCGGGCCTTCGCCTCGAGCGCGCCGAGGTCGAGCTTGGCGAGGCGCGCCTCGGTGGTCTTGCGCGCCTGCTCGAGGCGCTCGGCGTGCTGGAGGAGCGCGTCGATCTTCGCGCGCAGCGTGGCGAACGCCCGGTCGCCCTTGATCTCGCCGAGCGCGCGCGCCGCGGCCCGCTTCACCGCGGACATCGGCTCGGCACGCCGCGCCACCACGAGGCCCACGAGCGCGAGGAGGGCGAAGAAGAGGCCCAGCGCGCCCGACACGGCGCCCGCCGCGCGCGTGGCCGGCACGGCCGCCGGCGGTGCCTCGGGGAGCTCGGCGGACAGCTCGCCCACGAGCGTGGCCCGAAACTCGGTCGCCGTGAGCAGCCGCTCGTGCGCCGCCTCCGTGACGCGGGGCAACAAGCACGGAGACGGGACGCCCGCCGCGGCGCACGCCTCGCCGGAGGTGCCCGTGGCGACGAGGTGCACCTCGTGCTTCGCGGCGTCGTGGCTCGCGACCCGGAAGCCGGTGGTCTCGGGGTCGAAGAGGCCCCCGCGGCGCGTGAGCGGCCCGTCGGGGCGAAGGTCGGTGCGTGTAATTGCATCATACACGGTCCCGTCGAACGACGTGCGCACCGTGCCCTTCAGCACGATCTCCTCGCCGGGCGTCACGTCGGGGAGGGCGAGGGGGGTGAGCTCTCGCAAGGCGACGTGCGTGGACGGAGGCGGCGGCGGCCTCTGCGTGACGAGGAGGCCGCCGAGGCCCGCGAGGGCCGCGCCGAGCGCGAGCGCGGCGAGGGGCAGGCGTCTCGAGCGGGCGCGTCGCTGCGCGCTCACCGAAGGTAACCGTAGGCCGAGCCGCGCAGGAGCATCGCGAGGGGGAGCGGGTCCTTCACCTGGCCCTCGCCGCCGACGGCGCGCGAGAGCCGCGCCAGCCGGAAGGCGTCTTCCCCGAGCCGAGGCTCGCTGAGGGTGACGGCCGCGCGCTTCAGCAGCTCGGCGCGCTCCTGCAGGAGGCGTGTGGCCGCGAGGCGCTGCCCCGTGTCGACGAGGCGCTCGGCCTCGACGATGGCGTCGCCCGCGGCGAAGGCCTGCGCGGTCGCGACCACGCTCGCGTTCGCGGTGGCCGCGCTCTCGGCGTCGCTCGCCGCGAAGGTGATCTTGACGGGGAGCTCCTCGGTGACGTTCTTCTTGCGGAGGCGGTCCTTGTAGCGGACCTCCACGCTCGCGAGGGCGCGCTCGCCGGTGCCGGGGGGCACCGTCACGCCGAGCAGGATGGCGTGGTGATCGTCGCGCGAGAACGCGGGCATGAAGAAGCGCATCCCGCCCACCGCGTCCTCTTGGCGATCGCGGGCGATGCCGCCCTTGGCCGCGGCGATCTTGTCGACGGCGACCTCCTGCGCGCGCACCTGCTGCGCCTCCCGCTCCTGGAGCTCGCGCGAGCCGAACACGCGCGTGGGCGTGACGTCGGGCCGGAGGCGCACGCGCACCTCGACGCCGAGCGCGGCGGGCACGAGGCGCGAGTCCATCTCCTTCGCGAGCGCGCTGGCGATCTGGGAGGAGTCGGCGAGGTAGTAGTAGCCGCCGGCGCCGCGGTCCGCGACCGAGCTCATGAGGGGCGCGTCGAAGTCGGCGCCGAGGCCGAAGGAGCTGGTCTGGATGCCGTCCTGAAAGGCCCGGGCGCTGCGCTCGGCGAGCCGCGCCGGGTTCGTGTCGCCGCCGTTGGCGTGCCCGTCGGACAGGAGCATCACGATCCTCACCGCCTCGGGGGAGATGCTCGCGCTGTGCGCCTGCGCGTAGCCGAGGTCGAGGCCGGAGGAGATGTTGGTGCCGCCGTTGGCGTGCACCTCGCTGATCGCGTGGAGGATCTTGGCCTTCCGGGGGCCCACCGGGCCGTCCGGCACGAGGACCTCTGCCGAGCTCGAGAACGTGACCATCGAGAAGTCGTCGCGCGCGTCGAGCCGCTCGACCAGGCTCGCCGCGGCCTTCCGGGCGTTGTCGATGGCGAGGCCGCTCATCGAGCCCGAGACGTCGAGCACGAGGTGCACCGAGAGCGGCGCGCGCGCCGCGGTCGTCGCGCTCGAGCGCAGCGAGATGCGCAGGTTCAGCGGGCCGCCGGCCGGGGCGAGCTTCTCGCGCTCGGTCTCCACCTTGAACGCGAGCGCCGCGTCCTTCGGTGCGTCCATCGTCGGCGCGTAGCGCGAGCCGAAGTCGCCGACGAGATCCTTGTATTCTCCAGGGATGTCGCCCTTGGCGACCGCCGCGTCGAACGCGGACAGGGCGGCCCCGCCGGGGCGGTAGGTCGTCGCGTAGCGCGCGTTCGGGTCCAGCTTCGGCACCACCGGGGCCGCTGCGACGGGGTCGGCCGGCGCGGCGTACGCGTTGCCCTGGGCCGTGGGGATCACGAGCGGCGAGCCGGTGCGAGCCATCGCCGCCGCGGGTGGGCTCGGCTTGGCGCCGGGCGAGCTCGGCTTGGCCGCCAGCGGATCGCGCGCGAACCCGGAGGAGCCGGCGCCGCCGCCGCCGAGCGCCGCTCCCGAGCCGCCGAGCCCGTCGAGCGCGCCCTTCTTCGCCTTCTCCTCCGCCGCGGGGGCCGCCGCGAGCGCGGGGGCGACAGACTCGGGCAGCGCGGTCGGGGCCGGCTGATCGGCCTCGTTCTTCTGGGTGAGGGTGCCCTCGCCGCGCGGCGAGTCGCCGGCCGTGGCCTTGGCGGCCGGCTCTTGCTTGCCACACGCCACGGCGAGCAGGCCGAAGGTCAACGCCAAGAACGCAGAATGCCTAGAGATCATGTCGGCTGGCTCCCGTGGTGGCTCCGTCGCGTCGCGCGATGCGGGCAGTGTCGGCTCACGACGCACCACGGCGCCGAAAGTTTTCGCCCCCGCCGCGATCGGCAGGGAGACTATACCCCGCCCGGCGCGTCGCCGGGGCGCTCGCGAGGACAACCCCACGTGAAGCTCGTGTTCACCGAGAACCTCCACGCGCTCATGCTCCCCAAAGGGCACAAGTTCCCGCTTGGAAAATACGACCGCATCCACGCCCAGCTCTCGCGCGAGCTGCCGTCCGCGATGCTGCTCGGCGCCCCGGCCTCGGTGGCGGACCTCGAGCTCGTGCACGCGCCCGACTACATCCGCCGCGTGCGCGAGGGCACCCTCAGCGAGCCGGAGGTGCGCCGCCTGGGGTTCCCGTGGTCCGAGTCGCTCGCGCTCCGCGCCACGCGCAGCGTCGGGGGCACGCTCGCGGCGCTCGCGTGGGCCGCGTCGGCCGGCGCCGCGGGCCACATCGCTGGCGGCACGCACCACGCGTTCCGCGACCGCGGCCAGGGGTTCTGCGTGTGGAACGATCTCGCCGTCGCCGCCCGCGTCGCGCAGCGCGACCACGGGCTCGCGCGGGTCGCGATCGTCGATCTCGACGTGCACCAGGGCGACGGCACCGCGAGCCTCTTCGAGGGGGACGACAGCGTCTTCACCCTCTCGCTCCACGGCGCGCGCAACTACCCGTTCCACAAGGAGAAGAGCTCGTACGACGAGCCGCTCCCCGACGGCTGCGAGGACGCGGAGTACCTCTACGCGCTCGACCGCGCCCTCGAGCGCGTGCGCGGGTTTCGGCCGTCGGTCGTGCTCTACCAGGCCGGCGTGGACGGGCTGGCCGGCGATCGCCTCGGCCGCATGCGCCTCACGGAGGCGGGCCTCGAGGCCCGCGACGCGCGGGTCTTCGCGCTCGCGCGCGGGCTCGGGGTCCCGCTCGTGGCGACGCTCGGCGGCGGCTACGGCCGCGATCTCGACGCGACCGTGCGGGCGCACGT